>NZ_JANGCA010000160.1:0-891 GCF_024463855.1 Clostridium sp. DFI.1.208
AACATCGACGAAGTAGATGATGCGATAGTGATCGATGGTGTAGAATATCGTACAGATACTCTTATCTTCTATAAAGATAGATGGGAAAAGGATACAAAGAAAACAGAGCAATCAAAGCAGAAATACACGTTAGAAGAGCATATCATAGTAAGTTTCAGTACCAAGTATAGAAAATATCAGAGACGTATTCGCAATAAGAAACTGGAGAGAGCACGTAGATTACTCAAGAACCCTGGAAAATTAGATACCAAAAACCCAAGAGATCCTAGATACTATATCCAACGTATGGATACGACACAGCATGGAGAAGTCGCAGAAGAGACTGCCTATAGTATAGATGAAAGCAAGATACTAGACGATATGAAATATGACGGTCTTTATGCGGTAGCTACAGATCTTGAGGACTCAGATATATCTATGATCATAAAAGCAAACAAGCAACGATGGGAAATCGAAGAAAGCTTTGAAATTATGAAGAGTGAATTCAAAACACGCCCAGTCTATGTAAAAAAAGATGATGCGATAAATGGTCATCTTCTCACATGTTTCATAGCACTATTGATTTACCGGATTTTAGAAAAAGAATTCTTGAAAGAGAAATATACATGCCAGGAAATCATCGACACGTTAAGAGCATTGAATCTGACTCATATAGGAGGAAGCAATTACATTCCATCCTTCAAACGAACGAAGTTAGTCGATGAGCTTGTCCAGATATTTGGCTTTCAGCCTTCTAGAGAGCTCATCACACAAAAAAATTTAAAGAAATTTTCACGAGTAGTAAATTCAAGAAAAAGTACGAAACTGAATGAATAGCAAAAGAAGGTCTTAAGTCCTTTATCTAAAGGGCTTAGGGCCTTCTTTCATCGTTACAAGTGTAAAACTCGAAAT
>NZ_JANGCA010000161.1:0-873 GCF_024463855.1 Clostridium sp. DFI.1.208
TTCTAACGCATAATCAATGAGTTTTTGTGTACCAAAAAATATGATTCCTTCAGTTATTTTGTAGTTAAGACACAATATTTAAAAATGGCATCAACCACATTTCCTTAGGTTGATGCCATTGAGCTGTTTTTAACAGCCCTTTCAATTATTTGTGAGAGTAGCTTTTAGGATAGGTGTAAAGATTGCAGAACCGTAGGTCGGATATCTTCTTCAACATCCAGCATATTCATGGCATCCACCGCACTGACATCGATTTTCTGCATCAGTTTTCTTACATAGAATAGCGTTGCTTCCACTCTGCCTTCCGCCTTTCCTTCTTTTTTGCCTTCAGCTTTTCCCTGTAACAAGCCCTTTTCTATACCTCTTTGTTCAATGAAATCACTAAAGTTGCACATCGTCATGACCTCCTTATCTATCTCCTTCTCCATTCGTATACCATACGTCTTCTGCAATTGTTCCTTTTTATCCACTATTGCGAGATTTTTTATAAACAAAATCTTTAATAGCTCCAGCAGCCTCTGCTTATTCTCATCCTTCTGCTCCACTGCATTCGGAATATCCTGTGCTTTTCGTACGCCTTCCTTTTTCGGATAAATCCTTCTTCACTACATGCCATATACTTATCTCACATGTTAACTATCCTATGAAATTTATGTTATCGTTCTTTGCAGGAGTTTCATTTACTTATTATATGTACGGATTCATAACATTCAGAAAAAGAGCTGAGATGATACAGCTCTTTAAAAGGATATCTAAATTATCGTGGGGAGGAAAGGGTGCTTTAAATTATCGTGGGGTTTATTGATTGGTTCCCTCTAAATTATTGTGGGGTGTTTCTTTTTGTTCAATTTGTTCATTTCTATAAAAAAACCT
>NZ_JANGCA010000162.1:0-863 GCF_024463855.1 Clostridium sp. DFI.1.208
GGATGAAGGCTGCTTCTTTATCTCCATCGAGACTGCTTTCATAATACGCAGGGTCTCGTTTTAATTTTTTGTCGATGAAAGACTTTGAACAGTTGGCTTGGCCGTCAGCATCAGCAAGTAATATACGGATACCTTTTTTGGACAGTCCGACAGCCAGATGTTTTGCGGTGGTCGTTTTTCCATCTCCACCTTTGATGTTATAGATTGCGATCGTTTTCATAATAGTTTTTCCTCCATGCGGTTTCTTCCGCTATACACGATAGATCTTCAAAAATAAGTAATGGCTCACAGCGATGAATGATCTGCGATAGAAGTAAAATCCTTCACATATTTTACTCGACGGGCTGATCTTCCTTTTTCTGTTTCCAATTCTTCATAGGTGACTCTTTGACCTCTGTAAAGTCTCTTGAAGCCTGGTTCTTTTATATCTGTGTAATGAACCATACTGGAAACACCATCATCAGATAATAGGAAACCATAACCTTTTTCATCGCTGAACCAAATACAGGTACCATGGACGCAACGATCTTCATCCTTAGATAGCATGAACACACCTCCTTCCATTGTCGTATCCACGAAGTCGAAAAGACTTATTGGTACAAGAAAACTGCCGAAAACAAAAAAGTCTCAGCAGTTCTATGTAACAACGAGTCAAAGACCCGTTTATAAAACTATAATCATCAAAACACCGATATCTTTCGCATCCCTCGGCCGGGCAGCACTAAACAGCTATCGCTAGCATTCATTGGATTCACACCAACTCCTCCACGGAGCATTTTATTTATAAGTATCATTATACGAAGGTCCTGGCGAACCGGCTTTCGAGACCGCTTTTTCTGCCTGATATGGATCGCTCTTGTATT
>NZ_JANGCA010000163.1:0-834 GCF_024463855.1 Clostridium sp. DFI.1.208
GATAGTTTCGCAAGGTCCCACTGGTAGCGTTCTGTATTGTAATAGTCCATATAATCATCTATGACTGTCTTAACTTCGCTAAAAGTGTTACAGCTGCTAATATTTATTTCGTCTTTCATATGCCCAAAAAAGCTTTCTTGTGGTGCATTATCCCAGCAGTTGCCTTTTCTTGACATAGACTGCCTTAGATTTTTATCCTTTAATAACTGCCGAAAGGGAATACTTGTATAGTGGCATCCCTGATCACTGTGAATATAGGCCTCTGTTTTGATCTTATTGATTTCCTTTCCATAGTTCTTTATCAGTTGATTCACAGTTTCAAGCACGAAGTCAACCTCTAAAGACTCGCTGGCTACATATGACAATATTTGTTTTGTATATGCATCCTTCATCACTGATAGATATGCTTTTGAGCCATTTCCATAAAATAAGTATGTAATGTCGGTAAGGATGACTTTTCTAGGTTCTTGACGAAAGTTACGATTTACTTCATTTTTCGCAATACTGTCTGTTTTGATTGCCTTTGCCATCCGTCTATATGGATTTGCTTTTCGAATCGGACACTTGAGATTATATTTTTTCATCAGTCTACGTATCTTCTTTATATTCATAACGGTTCTATCATGTAATAAACGCATATAAATAGACCTTGCGCCCTTATCATATCCCCTATGCTTATAAGCCTTCAGAATCAGCTCAAAATCTGCTTGATCCTGCTTTTCACGTTCATCACTATTCGATTTTCCTCCTCCCATCCAGTTATAATACCCTGACCTTGATACACCAGCTATTTCACATAGCCAGCTGATATTCAAAAGGTTATTATCACGTTCT
>NZ_JANGCA010000164.1:0-818 GCF_024463855.1 Clostridium sp. DFI.1.208
AAACATACTATTCTCTTTAGGTATCAAAGATATATGTCAGCAGATAACTGATCGTCATAAATTCCAGTTTGACTTGACTTCTATTGTCAGCGACCTTGTCAATACCAGAATCATTTATCCCGGCTCTAAGCGTTCCTCTTTTAAAGATGCACATCATTTCTTAGATGTCCCTCAATATCAGCTGGAAGATGTCTATCGTTCTCTTCCTGTCCTTGCGGATGAGCGTTACTTTATCGAGAAGGAATTATACCTCAACAGCTCATCTATGTTTGAACGCAATAACAGTGTTCTTTTCTACGATTGTACGAATTTCTATTTTGAAATCGAGGAAGAAAATGATTTTCTTAAATATGGGAAGTCAAAAGAAAACAGACCGAATCCCATTGTTCAATATGGCCTGTTTATGGATGCAAATGGTCTGCCTATCGCTGATATGACGTTTGAAGGAAACAAGAACGAACAGTTTTCTTTGAGAGAACTCGAAAAACAAATCGAAAAGGACTTTCAGTTCAGCCGATTCATCGTCTGTGCAGATGCTGGATTGAATGGCTGGGAAAACAAGGTATATAATGATAAAAAAGCCCATGGAGCCTATATCGTTACGCAACCGATAAAGAAATTGAAAAAGAAGCTCAAAGATTGGGCAACGAATCCTGAAGGTTGGAGACTCCTTGGCCACAACAAGGTATTCAACATCGACGAAGTAGATGATGCGATAGTGATCGATGGTGTAGAATATCGTACAGATACTCTTATCTTCTATAAAGATAGATGGGAAAAGGATACAAAGAAAACAGAGCAATCAAAGCAGAAATACA
>NZ_JANGCA010000165.1:0-815 GCF_024463855.1 Clostridium sp. DFI.1.208
GCAGGAAAGAGCATGTATCCCAGACCGGCGGGGATGTAAAAGATACGGGTCAGGAAAGAAAGGTAGAGGAGAAACCATTATGAAAAAACTATTAGCATTAGCAATGGCAGCGATGATGTGTGCTGTCGCAGCACCGATCCACGCAGCAGAAGAAGCAACAGAAGTGAATCCACAGACGGATGAGAATCAGAACATCGAATCAGAAACAGAATCACAGGAGGCAAAGGGAGAAGTATGGGCAATGCTGAGTGAAAAGACAGAGCTTGACCAGATGAAGGTCACAGTGCCGATCCGTCTGCACTTCGCAGTTTTGAACAACGCAGAAGGTACAGCTGCGAATACGCCGTTACAATTTAAGACACCACATAAAAACAAGTATACGATCGCAGTCGATAAGACTTCTTCTGTAGATGTCAAGGTAAAATCAGTAAAGGTCGAGAAGCCGCAGAATGGCGCATGGACATTGAAGAGCACAGCGGATATGGCGAATGAGACAGTGAATCCAAGAGCAGTGGCAATCAACCTGATGGGGGAAGAAATGATTCAGGATAAGGCAGTGGAAATCACTGATTTCCAAGTCGCAAAAAATACATCAAAAACGATACCATTTACTGGAGTAGCAGCAAAAACAAAGATCGTTAAGAATGACCATGATGTTACCGGACTCTATGAGAAAGCATTCAATGTGACCTATACATTGGAGATGGTACAGCCTGCGGCTGATACACCGTCAGGATCTTAATTCGATATGATACAAAAGAGCACATCGTGCTCTTACATGAGGGAGGGAGCACTCCCTTCCTTATGCAAAGGTA
>NZ_JANGCA010000166.1:0-814 GCF_024463855.1 Clostridium sp. DFI.1.208
TCCGGAGACGACAAAACCGGAAGCTCCTGCTTCCCCTGTGATTTCCCCGCTCACATAGCTATTTCCGATACTCGTATTCGCTGCACTGACCAGCATACCGGAAGCGGATCGCTGTGATGCTATCTTCACCAGTATCCCCACTCCATCGATTTTCGTATCCTTTGCATTTACTGCCAGCGCTGCTGAATTACTGGTACTGCTGATCTCACTACTTAGATTTACATTCCTTATTGCTGCTTTATTCAATGAAGTGAACAGCGGCTGCTTCAAGCCCTTGATCACATGACCGTTCCCTTCCAATGTCCCTGTGAATTCTTTTTCCACCATGATAGAATCAGCGGTCACCGTGATATCGCTGTCCAGGATATACGTCTTATCCGGTGCTTTGGCGATATCCTTCAGGCCCTGTTCATTTGTGATATGGATCTCCTTCACTTCCGACTGTTCTTCTTTCTTCGGTTCTTCCTTCGGCTGTTCCGTTATATCGGTCACTTCATAGGTTGCGGTCATGCCAAGAGGTGCATCATCCGCCGCTTCGCTCTGGAACACATAGCTTCCGTTTTCCTTCGGCATATAGCTCCCCTGATACAAGCCGTTCTCCTGCTTCTCGACCTTTACAGCCTCCTTCTTTTCTTTGAAAGTAACTGATATATGATCTGTGTTTTCCATTCGACCATACAAGGTCAGTCCTCCCTGCGCTGTCTTTTCCACATACAGGTCTGCCAGTCCTTCCACCACCTGTTCATGCTCCTCCAGCACGCTTCCCTGTACATCGATGCTTCGGATCACATACGTCCCGTTTTGAAGGATATCG
>NZ_JANGCA010000167.1:0-809 GCF_024463855.1 Clostridium sp. DFI.1.208
TATCCCTCTATCTCTAGAGTCTTTGTATCCATGTCAAGGCCTGGTAAGGTTCTTCGCGTTGCTTCGAATTAAACCACATACTCCACCGCTTGTGCGGGCCCCCGTCAATTCCTTTGAGTTTCACACTTGCGTGCATACTCCCCAGGCGGAGAACTTATTGCGTTAACTGCAGCACTGAATTCCTCCAACACTTAGTTCTCATCGTTTACGGCGTGGACTACTAGGGTATCTAATCCTATTTGCTCCCCACGCTTTCGTGCCTCAGTGTCAGTTACAGACCAGGCGACCGCCTTCGCCACTGGTGTTCCTCCATATATCTACGCATTTTACCGCTACACATGGAATTCCATCGCCCTCTTCTGCACTCTAGCATACCAGTTTCCATAGCTTACAATGGTTGAGCCATTGCCTTTTACTACAGACTTAGTACGCCACCTACGCACCCTTTACGCCCAATGATTCCGGATAACGCTTGCCACCTACGTATTACCGCGGCTGCTGGCACGTAGTTAGCCGTGGCTTTCTGGTAAGCTACCGTCACTCCCATAGCATTTCCTCTATGAGCCGTTCTTCACTTACAACAGAGCTTTACGATCCGAAGACCTTCTTCACTCACGCGGCATTGCTCGTTCAGGGTTTCCCCCATTGACGAAAATTCCCTACTGCTGCCTCCCGTAGGAGTTTGGGCCGTGTCTCAGTCCCAATGTGGCCGTTTACCCTCTCAGGCCGGCTACGCATCATCGCCTTGGTGGGCCGTTACCTCACCAACTAGCTAATGCGCCGCAGGTCCATCCATGTTCACGCCTTGA
>NZ_JANGCA010000168.1:0-803 GCF_024463855.1 Clostridium sp. DFI.1.208
TTTAACAAAAATGCCCAGAGCCATAGGCTCTGAGCACAAATCTTACTCATAATGGAGCGGGTGATGAGAATCGAACTCACGTAGTCAGCTTGGAAGGCTGAAGTTCTACCATTGAACTACACCCGCAACAGATAAATGGTGACCCGTGGGCGATTCGAACGCCCGACCCTCTGATTAAAAGTCAGATGCTCTACCAACTGAGCTAACGGGTCATTTATATGTTGAATTTAATTGGCTGGGGCAACTGGGATCGAACCAGTGGAATGCCAGAGTCAAAGTCTGGTGCCTTACCGCTTGGCTATGCCCCAATAAAAGATGGTGGGGAGGGGCAGATTCGAACTGCCGAACCAAAAGGAACTGAGTTACAGTCAGCCGCGTTTAGCCACTTCGCTACCTCCCCGACTCTTTTTAAAAGATGGTGCCGACTATAGGAATTGAACCCACAACCTACTGATTACAAGTCAGTTGCTCTACCAATTGAGCTAAGTCGGCACATTTTTATGGTGGAGGCTGAGGGACTCGAACCCCCGACCCTCTGCTTGTAAGGCAGACGCTCTCCCAGCTGAGCTAAGCCTCCACGTTTTTTGAACTTCTTTTTTTGCGCCGTTCTCATCAGCGCTCATATATAATACCATTAGACTTTTTTTATGTCAACAACTTTTTTGAATTTTTTTATCTAAGCTGAAGTGAAAAGTTAAATTCCACTTTCAAAGTAGCTAAGTAGAAAAGACTCTTACACAACAATCTAGTTGAATTTACACTTACAATTGCATTTAGTCTTTCATATATCCTTTTTTATATCT
>NZ_JANGCA010000169.1:0-802 GCF_024463855.1 Clostridium sp. DFI.1.208
GCTAGGGTCAATCACACGCTTGAGTAAGCATAGAAAAGATGTATTTTCATTTTGATAGCATGAATAAGCATGGACTATCAGACCGAAAATAAGGTTTCTGACTGGGGCTGTTCCGTTTAGCCACGAGTCTTACAAGGCTCGTGAGCGTTAAGAACGGATCAGACACAGGAAGAAAGGGAACGCCTTTAGGCGTTCATAAAGGGCGTATATGTAACACCGCCCTGCGTATACATGTCATAGTACCTAGAAACTGTGATAAATAAAGGAAAAAACACGATTTTTACCCGCAAAAAACGGGGCATACGAAAGGAGCAATGCACTATAACTACACACAAAAATTTATCCGTTAAGATTGATTACATCAGCATTGTATTTGAAACGGCAACCGCTGAAGATATAATCATGCACATTTTAGATTTACCGACTGACATTTTCAATGTTTATCCAGCAATGATAAAATTCAAGACTTATCAAGCACGCTGGCAGATTGGAGATATTTATGTATCGGGGGACGCAAGAAAGACAGAGGATAACCCACAGGGGCTAGGCTGTTATCTTGTTATGACTGGCAGAGGTTGTGATGATATTTTCCGTATTCTCGACAGTAGGAATTATACCTTTGGGGATATGTTTCGACGCTGTGAGCGAAGATACGGACTGGATAACTTTCATTTCACAAGACTTGATATTGCCATTGATGATAAGAACGAAAAGCCATTCTTTACCATAGAGCAGATAAAGAAGAAATGCGAAAAAGAGGAATTTATTTCTAATAGTGAGGGCTACCACTTTGACGAAAGCA
>NZ_JANGCA010000017.1:0-91190 GCF_024463855.1 Clostridium sp. DFI.1.208
TCATAGATATAAAAAAGGATATATGAAAGACTAAATGCAATTGTAAGTGTAAATTCAACTAGATTGTTGTGTAAGAGTCTTTTCTACTTAGCTACTTTGAAAGTGGAATTTAACTTTTCACTTCAGCCAGTGATTGGTACGATTGCCTTGCATTATTCTGGCTTTTTCTTTCTTATCTGTTATAATTATAAGAGGATCATATCCTAGCTTGTAGCCGATCGTAGAGGCCTGATCCATGCATACAGAAGAACTTCTTTATTACATTTTACTCTCATGTTTCTACGATCGTCCAGAAGATGGGATATTGCGGAAAAGAATCTCAACTTTTTACAGTACTGACTGATTTTCACAATTTCATCTGTTTCCGAGAACGATGATGTATTCCGGGAACATTAGCATGATTTTCTCCGCTCCATATGTGGTTCTTATGTTTATGCCGAGATATGGCTCATGACACCTTTTCATATGAATATCCATCTTATCGGATCTTTTTCATAAGATGTATGGTAGGAATGCTCGAATGTACCAGTGACTGGTACATTTTTTATTCGTCATATCCTGCTCGTCTATCAGCTTCATCACTTACCTTGCAAAGGGCATATGACAATACGCTGAATGAAATACATACGATTCCAATGATAAGGATTCATACATCGAAGACCTCTTTCCTTTGCACTAGTGACTGGTACAAAGACATAGAACTTACGCTTCTTCATAGACCAGACCTAATCTTTCCATCAATGTATCGATCTCTCGTTGGATCTTTTGAAACTGTGCATATTCGTCACGGAATTCGACGCCACGAAGTTTCGTCTCCAGTTTCTCCATGCTATTGACGATATCTGTCATGATATCCTCGATTGTTTCAATAGGGGGCGTATCTGTTCTGCTGTCCCATGCTTCACTTTCTAAGATTTCATCAACCTCTGTATCCTTCCTTTGATCTACATCCTCTATATCGATTTCTTGGATCTCATCGTATTCATCATAATAGAGTTGCTTTTCGATCGGCTGCTCTTGCGCATGCTTTGCTTCTTTGTAAGATTCCACCGCTTTCTTACTGTAGGTATCATGTTCGTTCAGAAATCGGCGTTGTTCCTCCTCATCCAGATCCACCAGTGTCACAGCTGCATCCAGAGGCAGTTCTTCTTTCCGGATGCTCTCTCTGACTTCCTCTGATGCATGATTCAGGATCTTTTCATAATTGGCTATCTGGGATTTCTTCAGCCCCATCTCACTTGCGATGATCGTCTGGATACGCCCCGGGATGTTTTCACCGGCCTCCTTCTTTGCTTTGTATATCTCTTTCAGTTCCTCGACAGCTTCCAGTTTTTCGGCATTCGTCAACGGATCATTTTCCATATTGTTCAAGATCAAACGTTTCCGTGCGTCTATATCACTCATCGTCAAGACCTTACAGGGGATATATTCATAGGTCCTATCTCCATATTCGATATTCCGCAGGATCGCAGAATATCGGCGTTCCCCTCCGATCAGTTCTACTTCGTATCTGTCATCTTCTATCTTTCGTACCAGAAGGTTATTTTCCAGACCGTCCTCCCGGATATCTTCAGCCAATTCATCGATTCTTCTTAATTCGCGATTTCGTTGTGGTCGCTTGATTTTAGTATAATGGATGTTCTTGATGTGATTGTCAAAGCCCAGCTTCTTTCCTGCAGAACTTTGCATGAATTCCCCGAGGATACTTTTCTTCGCCATATCATATCACCTCCAGTAATTCTGCCGTAAGTCTTTCATAGTCTCGGGCGGCTTTCGATGTATACCGATAGCGATAGGAGAGCGGTACCTGACGCTTTCTGGCTCTTCTTACTGCTATGTGATTCTCTCGGATAAAGGTATCAAAACACAAGATTCCGACATCCTTTTTCAAGGCTGTTAATAGATTCTCGGCAAATCTGCTGTCGTCAACCATCGTCGCCAAGACCTTACAGCGGATCGTATCCCCGAACAATGCCATCAATTCCAGGATCGTCGTCATGACTCCTTTCATGGAATCATCTTCCAGCAGAGTAGGGATGATGACTAAGTCACTGATCTTCAGTATCTCTGCGGTGAGCTTATTGAAATAGGGGGATGTATCGATGATGATGTGATCATAATCCTCTCGGACCGGTAATACCTGTTTTATCAAGATATTGTCCTGTACCTCTGTACTTGCAAGATAATCATTCCCTGGCAGGATATCCAAATCTTTGAATCTTGTTTTGTAGATACACTTCCGTACCGGCATCCATTGCAGCATCCCGATGACCGTTCTCTTATATTTTCTGCGTGTAAGACCTTCGGTCGCATTGCACTGTGGGTCTAGATCGATAAGCAGTACCCGCTTACCTTTCAGTGTGAGGTCATATGCTAGATTCTTAGCAGTCGTGGTCTTTCCACTGCCACCTTTTCTATTCGTTATAGCGATGATTTTATTCATTTCTGTTTCTCCTCTTTACGTTTCTGTTTTCGTTTTCGTTGTACCAGTGCGTGGTACCGCTAGACCCGTTTCTCTATTTCTATGAATTGCAGCAGCTTCTTGCTGTTTTTCTTTTTGGAAGGGGTCACCTTACTTTCTTCCACGATGATATAATCCTCCCGGATCTTCTTTAGAAGTTGTGTCCTTTCACTTTCGTGTACGAATTCTAACCGCAGGATCATCATGTCCTATCTCCCGCAAAACGTGGTACGAAGTATCCAAAACCATGTGATGGAAAATCATCCCGGACGATGTGATTCCGGATGCCGCAAACATCATGTACGAAGTTAAAATCATCTGCGGCCAATAAGTCATCCCAACGTACGTGGAACGTCTCATCTGCACTTTCAAGATCCATCATGATACTGAGAAGATCCTCCTCCATCTGTATGATCTGCAAATCCTTTGCACGCTCTATGATCAGCTCATATTGTTTTGTATGTGACATAATTTCATCTCCTCATGGTCTAATACTTCTATTCTTAAATTTATATATCCAAACTTATTCAATGCCTGTTTCACTGGCATATTCAACATCTTTGTGAGTTCCTCGTAAGATATTTCTTCAGTCTCACATTCACAATTTGCATTACGATCAAAATAAATCGTAAACTTATACGTGTGGGTTCTCTTTTTCATTCATAAAATTCTCCTTATTCCTTATCCCATAGACCCAGCTCTCGCTCTTTCGCTTCTTTCTCTGCTTTTTGCAATCTGCCGGTATACGTATACTCATCGTATAGGTACGCTACTTTGGCGTATCCCTTTCGTATGAGCTTTTCCTGCAGTAATTCATCATCTACGAACACCCACGCCAGACACCTTCCGTACTTATCGGTCTTTTCTTTTTCATATTCCAAACGGATCTCTTTTGCGCTGCTAAGGGCATCACATGTATATTGGCTTGCTTCTTTGCCATAGGGTTGTACCGGCGTGTTTGGCTTTTTCGTCTCCGGTGTATCGATGGCTAGGAATCGCACCGTCGTATCTTGCCCATCGATCATGAAATGGGCGGTATCGCCATCCGTACATTTTGTCAGCTTCACGCCTTCCTGTTCCAACGGCTGCAGTTTCTTCAATCCTGGTAATGCGGCTGATAGTATGATTGCCGATACGATGATGATACGTCTGATTTTTTTCATCATTTCCGTTTTTCCTTTCTATTCATGACGCTTTCACCTCTTCCAAGCATCTTGGAAGGTTTCCCACATGAAGTGATAGACGTTATGCAATCCTTTTTGTCGAATCCATTTCTGCATTTCAATATGTTGTGCATATCCGACACAGCCTTGATGTAAGTAGCGCAACATATGAAGTACAGCTGTTATCTTCTGTTTCCGCATAGGCATCTGACGAGGTAGGTCGTTCCGCTTTTTCCTTCCCCAGTATGATCGATCGTGAGGAACTCACAAACGTAACCCTCTTCTCGCAGGAGGGGTAATAATTCATCTCCGAGTTCTTTTGCGATCTTCCTTCCGATGGCACAATTACCGTATCTTTTCAGATGTGATAGTACCCATGCAGGGACACTTCCTGTCTTTGCTTTCTTCATGTCACACTACCTCCTTCTCCTGTTTCATCCAATTCGAACAGTGGCTCACTCATAACAGAAGTTTCCAAGGATCTCACGCAGCATCGCTTCCAGACGATATATATCCCTCGTCATCTTTATCTGCACATAGTCGATACTGTCGTCTTGCTTTGGCAGTTGTTTGAAACATTCTCGCAGGTGATACTGTAATTCCTGTTGATGCTCTTTCGTGTAGCTGCGCAGGCGAGCTTCTACCTCATCCCATGTGATCTTTTCATATGTACAGACACGCTCCAAATCATTACAGCTGTTTCCGTATCCACCGTCAAATTCGACAGTATTATATGTATTGATAAAAAAGTGTACACGCTCATGATCCTGATCTTCCATGATCACGCCATCCTCTGCCATCGTAGCTTTGATCCATGCTTCAAAGTAAAGAGGAACGTGCTGAAAAGCTTCCTGTATGCAGCGCTTCTGTGCATCCGTTTCCGCCTGTTGCAGTGCTTCCGTTTCTGTTAATGAGGTCGTATGATGTAGGTATAACGCCTCATTGCATCGCTGATACCACTGTTGTGCTGCTTCCGTCTCCTCATCTCCTCCACGATGCTCATCGGAAGAAACCAAGTCGTATACGAAGGATTCCAGGAGTTCGGAAACCTTCTGATCGTGCTGTGCTGCAGCTTTTACGAGCTGTTCTGCCTCTGTTGCCGTAAGTCTTAGTTTTATGCTGTATTCTTTCATGTTCTTGTCCTTCTTTCTTTCGTTTTCGTCAGCAAGGGGATGCCCCTCAAAAGGCTATTTAAGAGGAAACTTATGGTTGTCATACTTCTTCGAAAACACCCTTGCACAGATTTTTCAATGCTGCCTATTTTTTTGCAACTCCCTTATCTCTGCACATCTGAGTACATGCGCCACGGCTTGTTTTCAGCCGTTTTAGGAGTTGTTTCTTCGATATAGGTTTAGGCATACCTGCTAAATTAACGTATTTCTATAGCCCTCGTTTCCGCTTGTGTTTAGGTCACGGACACATCCAGATCACGTACTAGGTAATCCAGGGCTGTCTGTGCATACCCCATCCATTTTTCAAGCTGTTGTTGCCTTTGATAGGTGAGCCGTAGTCGATAGTCATCGGTTTCTCTTCTTTCCTTCAGCCTATCCATGTAATCTTTTAATAAGATCTTGAATCTGGAGGGATTCTGCTTGATATGCTGCAGGTCCCTCGTGACTAGAGATCTGTCGACCGCAAGGATATCGGCGATATCTTTGTTCTTCAGATGATGTACGTTCTTCAGTTCACATACTCTCGTTCTCCTTTCCAGGATCTCCTGCTGTTTGGGTGTTAGATTCGTCAGTGTATTCTTGCGTTTCCTTTTGGCATACTCTGATTTCTTCAACCACTTCCGCTTAAGTACTCTTAGCCTTTTTTGCTCAACCACCACGATATTCAGTTTTTCGATGATCTTCGCAATCGAACATTTGTGTCTCCCCGGCGATGGTCTGCAAACAGTTTCCACTTCCTTTTCAGACAAGGGCTGATGCATCTCCTTATTCAGCTCCATAGCAAGGTCGACCGATTCCTTGATCGTATATCCCGACCAGACGGCTCTTTCTCTTACAAGATATAGCAGCAACTCTCGGTATCCTTCATACTGGCAGTTATGATTCCTTAGGATGATCAGCTTTCGCATGTCTTCATAGAAATCTTTAAAATAAGGTTTCCTTGCCGATATGTCCTTTTTCACTTCCTTCTCCGGCTTTTTCTTTTTTTCCTTTTTCAGCCGATGTTGCTTGACCTCCATCACTGACCAGGGGAGCATTTCAATGAAATCCTGGATACGGTAATCCGTATCCTCATACTGCAGGATCCTTACCTGTCTTCCGGATTTACTGTTGATCGTACCGGGTAGTCGTATCACCTGCGTGATGAGCATCGCACCGGCATCGATGCATAATTCTTCAAAACGGATATAGAACGCCTTCATGATGGCTCTGTAGAGACCTTCCATATGGTAGGAACAGTGCTGGAATGCATAGATGACATAAAGACCACGACCGGAATCCATGACAGCAGTCGGAGGGAAGGGAAGCTTGTCCTTAATCTTCTTTTTATAAAATCTTTCAGCTTCCCAGTCCATAAACCTGTCATCCTTGTAATAGTCAAAATCCAATACCATAGCATTGATATGTCTGACATTACTGCCTGCTTTCTTAGGCTTATAAAAGCTATTGAGTGAGTAATAGACATCTTCCGCTTGAGCGCATATCATTTCTTCACATTGGTCCAGAAAGATAGAGGTCTGTAGCATATGATCATACATACATCGTTTTCCTTTATCCATCCGGATATGTTCGCAATCCTTCAGCAAAGCTTTTGCGCCGGCCGGAGTGATATGCAGCTGATTTACAGCCGTTTGCATATCCATACCTTTACATAAAAGAGACATCAGTTCTTCCAATCGTTCATACCTCGATTTTTCTTCCCAAGTGGTGAGGATGGAGGAATAACAGGTATCATCAGCACCGGCATGGATCTTTTTTATCAACTCAAGTCCCGGGACCATTCTTTACCTCCTCTCCATCCCCATCGAACACCCCCTGATCATTCAGAATATCCAATGTGTCGTCAAGCTTACTAATCAATGCTATATTTTCTCTGATGTCCTCAGGTAAGTCATCCCAAACATCATCTTTAGAAGCAAGGAACGCAAACTCAGGGTTTCTGGCAATGGCAAGTAAGATAACACGAACTAATTTTCCATAGGTATTGATATTTACTCGCGTTCTAAGCTCTTCCACTTGCTCCATTTCTTGCGGAGTGAAGTTAGAAACGATTCTTTTATTGCGTATAATGTCCGTTTTATCAGCCATATCCTTACCTCCGAATAACAAAAAAGTGGTACCCGACTATAAACTTTAAGGAAAGATTATAGTCAGATACCACAGATTTATAAAAAAACGAACTATTTGTCATAGTTCGTTAAATTTGTACATGGTGACGCGTACGGGATTCGAACCCGTGAATGCTTGCGTGAAAGGCAAGTGAGTTAACCGTTTCTCCAACGCGCCATACTTCTAACTGCCTGTATAGTATAACAAATAATATTCCATTACGTCAAGCGTTTTTTTTATTTTTTAGAAAAAACATTCCTTTTCACACCACGATTGCCTCAGGGAATACTATATACCACCGCCTATAAGAAACACACCTCGATTTATAAATGACTTATAATGTTATCCTGTTTTTGCATTCTCGATAGCATAGAGAAATCCTGCTTCGCTGCCGGTATTGGTTTCCAGTATTAACAGCATAAAGAAAGACCGAAAATCACAGGATTCCCGGTCATAGCTTTCTTTATTTATTGATGATATCCATGATGCTCTGGTAGTACGTATAACGCCCGTCAACATACTGTAATGACTCATAGGCAAGTGCTTTCGCCTTGTTGAAGTCAATGCTTTCATACACAGAAGCAAAACGGTAATAAATATAATCCTTAATCTGGTTGTCGCGCAGGATATAGCCGTAGCATTCATCACCATGACCGAAATCACCATGCTTGATATAAAGATCCGCTACATCCAACAGGATATTCAACTGATATTTCTCATACAGATCACTGTACTGGGATAGAACAGCGAATGCAAAATCCTCATAGAATTTTACATCATCATACTGCCAGCTTGGCAGAATCGCATATGCAAACTGGAAGAAATGCGCTACAAATGCATCCACATCCGCACCAATCAGATCACTAACGATTGCTGCATCGGTAATGTTTTTGCGCTGCCCGATCATCAGCAGCTTCTCACACACCTTGAATTCCTTCAGGTATTCCGCAGCATTTGCTTCTGCATCGTCTTTCATCTCAGCCTTCAGACATGCAGCGATATCCTTCTTCAGCTCTTTATAATCCATAGCCTTAACATCCATGGTATCTGCCACCTTTTCCAGAACGACAGAAATCAAGTCTGTATCGAAGCCGTCCTTATCATATGTGAAGCCTTTGTCTAATAGAGCGTTTCCATCAATGATGTTTTTCGCAATCTGCTTACTGTCTGCCTCATCAAGAAGGAATCTTGTGTAGTCTTCATATACATGCTGTACACCCATCGCCTGTGCCTTCTGAATCGCTTCGTCCAAAGACAATGCAGCATAGGCTTCCAGCTTTTCCTTATCAGCCTTTTTCGGTGCAGCTTTTTTCGCTGCCGGCTTTTTGACTGCCGGCTTTTTGACTGCCGGCTTCTTCTCTGCCTTCTTTTCCTCGCTCTTCTTCACAGCCTTTTTTGCTGCTGGCTCAGCCGCCTTCGCTGCTGCTGTTTTTCCCGCTGATTTTTTGGCAGCTTTCTTTGCAGGCTTCTCTTCAGCCTTTGCCGCTTCCTCTTTACTCTCTTCTTTTTTCACTGTTTTCTTTGCTGCAGTTTTCTTCGCTGCCGGTTTCTTCTTAGCCTCCGCTTTTGCTTCCGTCAGCTTTTCTTCAGCTTTTTCTGAAGCTTTCGCTGTCTTTGTTTCCAGCTTTACAGCTTCCTTTGTCTCAATTTTTTCCGGTGCAGGGGCTGTCGTCAGCTTTTCTGCCTCCTTGGCGGTTGTGATTTTCTCAACCTTTTTCGTTGTGATTTTTTCCGGTTCCTTCTCTGCGGTTATTTTCTTCGCTTCCGGCTCCGCTGTCAGCTTCAGCTGCTCCTGTGCCGCTTTTGTTTCAGTCTTAGCTGCAGCCTTTGTAGTTGCCTTTGCTGTCGATTTCTTAGTCAATGTTTTCTTTTTCGTAGTTTTAGCCATGTGTTTTACCCTCCGACTTTTTTACTTCTCTTTTCTCTTATGTTAATCGCAAAATACAGACGATATTCATTTCTTTTCAGAAAATCCCTTTTCATTATAGCACAACATGTCTGTATGGTTAAGGAAGTTTCCGTGTTTTTCTGCGTAAAATCTGTTTTTTTCGATTTTTTGCGGCATGTTTTCACACATTCCATCCAGAATTCATAAGAAATTCACACATTTGCTATATTTTTCTGAGATAATGTTTTTGTAAAATAAGACACGTAAAATGACTATGTCACTTGTAGTCTTATGCATAAAAGGAGGACACACACATGGAAGACTTTGAAGTATATGAAGAACATAATGAGGAAGAAACGAAACAGAATTCGTTCAATGAAAAAACACAGAACCCTGAAATGAACATGGATGCTTCCGGGCCAGCCCCGCAGAAGGATAGGAAGCCATCGTTTGTCAAACGACACCGCAATGCCTGCATTATCAGCGGATGTCTGCTGGTATCCATCGGAGGCGGCTTTGGAGGTGCCACACTGGCATATCAGCTGAGCAAGGGCGATGGAAATGGAACCGTTCTTTATCAGGCAGTTGAGAAAACCAATTCTTCCAAGAACAATACTGCAAATGCAACCAGTATGTCGGTTAAGGATATCGCAAACGAAGCAATGGACAGTGTTGTGGAAATCAAAACGGAATCCGTTTCCACAAATGAATATTTCCAGCAGGCGGTGCAATCCGGTGCCGGCAGCGGTGTCATTCTGAGCAAGGATGGATACATCGTGACAAACAATCACGTCATTGAAGGTGCAAGTAAAATCAAGGTGACAACCAAGGATGGAAAATCCTATGATGCCAAGCTGATCGGAACCGACGCATCCACCGATCTGGCGGTTATCAAAATAGAGGCAGCGAATCTGAAGCCGGCGGTCATGGGCAGCAGCTCCAAGCTGGAGGTCGGTGACACGGCGGTCGCTATTGGAAATCCACTCGGTGAGCTCGGCGGCACCGTAACAAGCGGCATTATTTCCGCACTGGATCGGGAGGTTACGATCGACAATCAGACCATGCACCTTCTACAGACAAATGCTGCCATCAATCCGGGAAATTCCGGTGGTGGATTGTTCAATGATCAGGGCGAATTGATCGGTATCGTAAACGCCAAGTCAAGCGGCTCCAATATTGAAGGGCTGGGCTTTGCCATTCCAATCGACCGTGCGAAGGATGTCATAACAAACCTGATTGAAAACGGTTATGTAAAGGGCCGTGCATCACTGGGGGTGACGCTGACGCTTGGCACCAGCAACAATCCGTTTAGCTCCGATACAAGCACACAGGTCTATATCAACAGTGTAGTAAAGGGCAAGGCTGCAGATAAGGCAGGCTTGCAGGCCGGCGATCAGATTTTAAAGGTGGACGACAAGGATGTGGAAAGCATCTCCGATGTGAAAACAGCCGTCAATTCCCACAAGGCAGGAGAAACGATGAAAATTACCGTGCTGCGGGATCGTTCTACAAAAACCTTTACCGTAACACTCGGTGAAGCAGATAATACAGCATCCTCTACGGATGAGGGCTCCTCTCAGCAGGCGCCAAACCAGAATCGCTGATTTCTATCATATCGCAGAAATACCGTACAGGCATCACTATAAAAGCAGTATCTAAACAGGCTTTTCCATTCCACCACGGATGGGAAAGCCTTTTCTATGTGCGGCAGCCCCGCTTGCTTCGATTTCCTTTCCTTTTATTGTATTTTGCAATGTGCTGCATACAATAAAAGCACAGATATAAAGAAACCTTTACTTTCAGGTGTTTATGAAAAGGGTAATCCAGCCTGCCATTGATACCTTCAATCGTTGGATTACCCTGTTTTATTTTCTCATACATGCATGCGTATGAAGGCTCTGCCTCCTGCACGCTTGCGACGATCAGCTACGCCCGCTTGTTTGAATCCATTCCCCCAGCTTAGGCAGCAGCGCATAAAATTCTTTGAGATTCTTAACCTTCCACTCCCAGTTGGGACTGCCAATCGTTCCCGGTGTATTCAGTCGCCCCTCACTCTTTAGGCCGAGAATATCACTCATTGGAAGAATTACAACATCGGCAGCACTATCCAGACAATAGCGAATTACCAGCTCATGGAACATCCGGTTATCATAACCGCAGTTATGGAAAAATCTGCGCAGAGCAATGCGGCGATTTTGTGTCAGCTGCTGATAAAAGCCCTCCAGTGTGTCATTATCATGTGTTCCCGTATACAAAATGATATGCTCCTTACGGGGTTTCTTGAGCAGCTTGGGCTGCAGCTCAAAGGAAATGACATTCATCCCCATCAAATCGTAATGGTCACGCAGCTTGCCAACCTGTCTGCGTAAATCGCCTAAATCCTCTGCAATCAGGCGAATATCCGGAAATCTGCGAAATACCTCATCGAAAAACTCATAGGAAGGTCCCATGATCCATTCCCCGTCCTTCGCAGTCGGACAGGATGCCGGTATTTTCCAATAGGTATCAAAGGCACGGAAATGATCCAGACGGATGATATCATACTGCTGCTGATTCCAGGCAAGACGCTCCATCCAAAAATCATAGTGATCCTTCTTCATCTGCTTCCAGTTATAGATCGGGTTTCCCCAGCGCTGTCCGTTTTCACTGAAATAATCCGGTGGTACCCCTGCGATATGACTTGGATTTCCCTGCGGATCCAGCAGGAAGTCCTCCTGATTCTGCCAGACATCCGCACTGTCAAGTCCGACATAAAACGGCAGATCTCCCATGATTTCCACACCATGTGCATTCGCATATGCTTTGACCTGATTCCATTGCTTATAGAAGATGAACTGCAGAAACTGCTCATAGCGGATTTCCTCCTCAAACTCCTTCAACGAAAAGCGCCGGTTGCGAATCCATTCCCGCTGTTCCTTTGGCCACTGTGTCCAGCTTGCCATTTGATTATGCTTCTTCAGCGTTATGAAAACAGCATATGGATACAGCCACTGAGCAGTGGAACAAAACAGCTGATATTCCTGAGAGAAGGTATCCTGCATTTTCAAAAAGGTCTTATATGCCTTTTTCAGATACGGTGCCTTGAAAGCACGCACGCCGTCATAGTCCACCGTTTCTGAAAATTTATTATAATTGCGAATAGAGCTTTGCTTGAGGAGTCCATAATCTGCTAATGTATCCACACTGATGTAGATTTCATCCCCTGCATATGATGAAAACGGCTGGTAGGGCGAATTCCCATAGCCTACAGGATTCAGCGGCAGAATCTGCCAGATGCGGATATGCTGCTTACTGATGGCATCTATGAGCCGATAGGTGTGTTTGCCGAAATCACCGATTCCCTGATTTCCCGGCAATGACGAAATAGGCATTAAAATTCCAGTTTGTCTCTCCATAATTCCTCCTATCTTAAGTTCCAGATGTCACGGTCATAATCCTCAATGGTACGTTTGCTGGAGAAGAAGGAGCTGCATGCGATATTGTGCAGCATTTTCTGTCCCCAAAGCTCTCGGTTTTCATAATCCTTCAGCATCTGTTCCTTACATGCTATATACTCTCTGGTATCCAGCAGTGTCATGAACCAGTCCTTGTTCAGCAGCTCCTGATAGAAACGATGCAGTGATTCCTGATCTCCTGTCGCAAGCATCTCCTCACCGATTATATAATCCACCAGCTCCTGCAGCATAGCATCCTGTTCATAGTAATCCCGTGAACAATAATCTGCCTTTTCATAATGTGCAATGACCTCTTCACTGCTCTTACCAAAGATATAAATATTATCCTCTTTCACCAGATCGGCAATCTCCACATTAGCACCATCCCTGGTCCCCAGCGTCAGCGCACCGTTTAGCATAAACTTCATGTTTCCGGTTCCGCTGGCCTCCTTGCTTGCCAGCGAAATCTGCTCAGATATATCACTTGCCGGAATGATGAGCTCCGCTTCACTCACATTGTAGTTTTCAATAAAGCAAACCTGCAGATACGGAGATACCTTGGCATCATGTGCGATGATATCCTGCAGACAGAGCAGCACATGAATGATATCCTTCGCGATCGTATAAGCAGGTGCAGCCTTAGCTCCGAAAATACAGGTGATCGGACGCATCGGCAGATTCCCCCTGCGGATTTCCTTCAGTTTATAAATAATCCACAGCGCATTCATCTGCTGCCGCTTGTATTCATGCAGGCGCTTGACCTGCGTATCAAAAATACTGTTGGGATTGATTGCCACCTTCTGCTTGTTTTGAATATGTGTACACCACTCCCGTTTCTTTTCCTGTTTAATTTCCTGCAGTCGTGCAATGACCTCCGCATCCTGAGCATAGGCATGCAGCTGTGCAAGGCGCTCATCCTGCCAGGTATCCATATGCAGCAGCTCCATCAGATACGTATACAGCTGTGTATTGCAGGCATGCAGCCAGCGTGTAAAGGTGATGCCATTGGTCTTGTTGTTAAATTTTTCGGGATACAGCGCATAAAAGGCATGCAGCTCGCTTTGCTTCAGTATCTCTGTGTGCAGCGCTGCAACCCCGTTGACGCTTTTCCCGAAATGAATATCCATATGTGCCATATGCATGCGATTGTCCGCATCGATCAATGCCACGGCAGCTGCACTGCTGCGCTGATCTGCTGCTGTATCCAGTGCCTGCAAAATGCCGCATAAATGCGGAACTACGGTTTCCAGATAGGACATCGGCCAGGTTTCCAGAGCCTCTGCCAGAATCGTATGATTGGTATACGCACACGTTTTTTCAACTATGCGCACCGCCTCCTTCATATGGATTCCCTCCTGCATCAGCTGATATATCAATTCCGGTATGATCAGGGATGGATGGGTATCATTGATCTGAATCACGGCATGCTCATACAGCCTGTGCAGATCATGCCCCAGCTGCTTCTGCTCCTCCAGAATCATATGTGCACCGCAGGCTACCATGAAATACTGCTGATAGATGCGAAGCAGTCTGCCCTGCTCATCACTGTCATCCGGATACAGAAACAGCGTCAGATTATGCTGAATATCCGTCTTGTCAAAATGGATTCCCTCCTTGACAATGGTTTCCTCTACGCTTTCCACGTCAAACAGATGCAGGCGGTTCTTTTTCCCATCGAAGCCGATAACATCCATATCATAGCGTACCGGCTGCAGCGTACAGTCGGGAAGCTTTACCTGAAAATCAACCGGCACCTTTTCAAACCAGCTGACCGTGTTGTCGATCCATGCATTTGGCAGCTCTGTCTGCTTATGATTATGAAAACGCTGCTCAAACAGACCGAAATGGTAATATAAGCCGATACCGTCGCCACACAGATTCAGCTCTGCTATGGAATCCAGAAAGCATGCGGCCAATCTTCCCAGTCCGCCGTTTCCAAGACTTGGCTCCTGCTCGATATCCTGTATTTCCTTCCATGTTCTTCCATATTCCGCGACGAGGGCCTTTACCTCGTTTAGTGCATGCATATGAATCAGATTGCTTGTCAGCATCTTTCCCAGCAAAAACTCCGCAGAAATATAATACAGCTTTCGCTCGGATACAATAGGCTCCATATTCGCCATCTGCTTACGCAGTGCGCTGTTGATTGCCTTGTATAGGGTTCTGGCAGTTGGCTTCTCACCGACTGCATCTCGTATATCCTGAATCAGTTCCTGTCTCATGAACGTCATAAATTGCCTCCTTTATACAAATATGTAAGCGTTTATCATTTATCAATATTTTAACACAAATCAATAAGGAATACGTTAAGAATTTAAAAAAAGTACAGTTTTTTCAATTTTCTGTACATTTTCTTCATTTTTTTGTGAATTCTGTGGAATCCGCATCATGTTTATACCCGTTTGGTATGGAAATCACAACGCTGCGTCCGCTTTCGCAAGATAAGCCTGCAGATATCCCTCTGCCATATGATAGATATAGCTTCGCATATCGATTTCCCCGTTTCGGATACACCAGTAATAGATGACACCACGACTCATAATCAGCAGTTCCTCCAGCAGCTTCTCGATATCCGTATTCGCTTTCAGACAGCGCTCCTTCACCGCACGCTGCAGCAGCAGCCGCAAGCCGTTTGGCAGTCCGCGCGCATTGGACGCAAAAAAAGCATTTCCATTATCAATCTGTGCCTTATATACATTTTTGATGCTGTCAATTCCCATCGTTTCCGCATAGCCGCACTGCTCACACAAATATTGTAAAATCGCTTCCAGCGGTGGCAACAGGCAGCAGGCAGGCAAGACATCGTTCATGAAGATAGCATCCACGTCTCGGTACAGCTCTACGATGATATCGGATTTCGTTTTAAAGTGATGATAGAAGGCACCGACGGATATATCCGCCTCCCTGCAGATCATGGTAATGCTGAGCTCATCAAAGGTATGCTCCCGCAGCAGTCTGGTACATACAGCAAGGATATTGGCACGCGTCTGCAGTGCCTGCTGCTTTCTGGTTTGTTTCTTCTCCATCCAAATGCCCTCCTATGTGAAGTATGACGCCAGCATGTGTTGCAGCACGGACGCTTTTCCAGGCGCTTTTTTATACTGTCCTTCACTCGATTTCCAGATGATTATACCACACCTCCCACATACATACAAATCCTTTCACCGAATGCGTTCTGTGGTATTGACAACGCTTACATTGCCTGTTAGAATGAAATTAGATATTGACCGAATGCATTCGGTAAGGAGGACTTTATGACACATCATCGAGAATTGTTTCAACCGACAAGCATTGGATCCTGTACGATAAAAAACAGGATTTCCATGGCACCGATGGGACCTGTCGGATATGCGGATTCCTTCGGCGGATTCAATCAGCGGCTGCAGGACTATTACGTTGAGCGTGCAAAAAACAACGTTGGTCTGATTATCACCGGAATCTGCTCTGTCGATATGAGTATCGAGGGCATCCCTGCTAACGGACTGCCATGTCCGACAAGCAATCCGCTGGCTTTCATTCACAGCACCTATAGCATGAACGACCGCATCCATGCACATGGCTCTAAGATTTTTTTACAGCTGACCGGCGGTCTGGGGCGCAGTGCCCTGCCCGGCTTTACGGCAAAGCATATCGCACCAAGTGAAAATACCAATCGTTTTGACCCGCGTATTACACACCGTGAAATGACCAAAGAGGAAATCATGAACCTGATCAAACGCTTTATCGAATCTGCGGCGATTGCGAAAAAGGCAGGCTTTGACGGTGTGGAAATCCATGCGGTTCACGAGGGCTATCTGCTGGATCAGTTTGCGATTGCTTTATTTAATAAACGCAGTGATGAATTCGGCGGTTCTCTGGAAAACCGTCTGCGTGTTGCTACGGAGATTGTCAAGGGAATTAAAAAGGTTTGCGGACCTGACTTTCCTGTATCGTTGCGCTACAGTCTGAAGAGCTGTATGAAGGGACTTCGTCAGGGAGGTCTGCCGCAGGAGGAGTACGAAGAGGCCGGAAAGGATATCGAGGAAGGCATTGAAGCAGCGAAAATACTGGTTCAAGCCGGCTATGATGCATTGAATGTTGATGCGGGAACCTATGATTCCTGGTACTGGAATCATCCGCCAATGTATTTTGAAGATGGCATGTACCGCGAATTTGGAAAGATTCTGAAAAAAGAGGTCAGCGTACCGATCATTCTGGCAGGACGAATGGATGATCCGGATATGGCTGTGGCAGCATTGCAGGATTGCTGTGATATCATCAGCTATGGCCGTCCGCTGCTGGCAGATGCTGAATTCGCAGAAAAGGTCAGAACCGGAAGAACAGACGAAATCCGGCCATGTCTGGGCTGTCACGAGGGATGTCTGGGAAGAATTGCCAATGGTCCGATTTGCTGTGCAGTAAATCCGGCCTGCGGACGAGAGGAAATTTACGGTATCTCTGCAGCCTGTACAAAGAAAACCGTACTCGTCATCGGCGGCGGTGTTGCAGGGCTGGAAACAGCACGGGTTTGTGCTCTCAGGGGACATTCCGTCATTCTGTGTGAAAAAAGCGATCAGCTGGGAGGTAACCTGATTCCCGGCGGAGTACCGCATTTTAAACGCTATGACCGCAAGCTGATCTCCTATTACAAGCGACAGCTGGAGCTGCTGCAGGTCGATGTCCGCTATCATCATGAGGTTACCCCGGATACCATCGACAGCTATCATGCGGATGTCATTGTATGTGCCAGCGGTTCAACACCAAGACATATGGAGGTTGAAGGACCTCTGCAGGTTGCGAGTGCAGATGAGGTGCTGCTGGGACAGAAGAACATCCGTGGCAATGTTGTCATCATCGGTGGCGGACTTGTCGGCTGTGAAACAGGAATCTGGCTGGCACAGCAGGGCAGCCATGTCACAGTTGTAGAAATAGCGGATGACATTCTGGGTGGAGCTGGTGCTCTGCCGCATATGAATCACTTCATGCTGGAGGATCTGATCACCTACCACAAGATCGATGTGCACACCAAATCCAGCGTTGTGAAATCTAGCGATGAGGGCGTTGTCATTTCCACGCCACAGGGTGAAAAGCTGCTGCCTGCGGATGGCATCATCACCTCCATCGGCTACGTTGCAAATAATAGAATTTATGAGGAATTGAAGGATATGGACATTCCGGTATACAATATCGGAGACTCCAACCGGGTACACAATATTATGTATGCCATCTGGGATGCCTACGAGCTTGCCAGAAACATCTGATACAGTATAGAGAAAAACGGGTCAATGCGACCCGTTTTTGCTATTTTCTTGACCCTAATAATAATTTAGATTTCCGCTTTATCCCAAAGCGACATCCATGATCATCATAATCAGAAACCCGATCATGACACCGTAGGTTCCGGCATGGGAATGCGCATCCAGATTTGCTTCCGGAATCAGCTCCTCCACCACCACATAGATCATGGCACCAGCCGCAAAGGACAGCAGCCAAGGCATAGCTACCGTAGCCCCGCCGACGATTGCAACCGTAGCAATACCCGCAATCGGTTCGACGATACCGCTCAATGCACCATACAGAAACGATTTCGCACGGGAGCAGCCCTCCTTGTACAGCGGTAAGGAAATGGCAGCACCCTCTGGAAAATTCTGCAGGCCGATTCCGATGGCCAGTGCGATAGCGGCAGCCAGCGTTGTAGAGGCTCCTGCTGATGTGGATAAAGCAAAGGACAGACCGACTGCCATGCCCTCAGGAATGTTATGCAGTGTAACGGCAAAGACCAGCATCGTCGTTCTCTTCAAGGAACTCTTCGGACCCTCGGGAACATCACTTCCCGGATGCAGATGCGGCAATGCCTTGTCCAGCGCCAGCAGAAACAGACCGCCTAATACAAAGCCGCCGCCTGCCGGCAGCCATTCCGGCATTCCCAGCTCCTTTGCCTGCTCCATGCTGGGAATCAACAGGCTCCAGACGGAAGCCGCAATCATCACACCTGCCGCAAAGCCGAGAAAGGCGGACTGCATCCCCTGCTTCATTTCCTTGCGAATCAAAAATATTGTCGCTGCACCCAGTGCGGTCATCAAAAACGTAAACCCGGTTCCAATAGCCGCCAGTATATATGGATTTGTAATTGTCATAAAATCACCCTCTTCTCTATTATTGTAGCTGTCTTTATTATAAAGGATACACTTTCTTTTCGCCATTCATATGTCTCGGAAATCTTGTGATTCATTTTAAAACGCTTACTTATGCTGTATTTCCCTCGTATTCACATAAGAATACAAAAGCTATGCATACTGCTTTGACTGTCTGAAAGCATGTGGAATCACCTACCCCCTAATCATTTGCTTTATGACATATAGGCAGGCTCCACTTGGATGGCATCATAAACTTATGATCGTTCATCGCTCACTGGCTAACTTCTGAGAGACCCCGCACATACACCAAGAAATACTATGGCTATCAATTCCCCACAGCCTACTTTCCCCTTATGATTTTGCAGTATACCGATTTCCTTTATGCAAAAGCAATGGATCGTAACACCCGCTCCAACAGAAAATAAAAAGCTTGGCAGAAAACGCTTGCAAAAAAAAATTCAGTATGTTAGTATCTGTATGTGGGTAGTTATTACGTCATGGTAAGCTAAACCTACAGATATGCAAGTAGTTTTTTGGGACATTTGTATATGTGTAGGTTTTTTTTATTGAAAGAAGGGTATGAAATGAAAATACATAAGGTGATTAACAACAATATTGTCATCGTTCTGGACGCAGCAGAAAAAGAGCTGATTCTCATGGGACGCGGCATCGGATTCAAAAAGCATCCGGGTGATCAATTTGATGAACGCATGATTGAAAAGAAATTCACGATGGCCTCAAAAGAGCAAAGCGGTCACCTTAGTGATCTGCTAAATGAGATTCCCCTTCAGGAAATGGATGCGGCTGTAACCATTATGGAAACAGCGCTGCAAAAGCTAAACAAAAAGCTCAATGAAGGTACCATCATCTCACTTAGCGATCACATCCATACCTCCATTGAACGCAGCAAGGACAACATCTTTGTCAAAAATGTTCTGCTGTGGGAAATCAAAAAGTTTTATCCGGAGGAATATCAGATTGGCAAAACCGCACTGCATATCATTCAGGAGAAGACCGGAATCCTGCTGCCAGAGGATGAGGCTGGTTTTATTGCCCTGCATATCGTGAATGCGCAAATGGAGGATTCTGTCGGAGATATGTATGGATTGACAAAGGTCATGCAGGAAATCATCCACATCATTAAGTATACCTGTCGGGTGTCCTTTGATGAGGAATCTGTATACTATTACCGTTTCATCACCCATCTGAAATTTTTTGCACAGCGGCTTCTGACACATACCACCTGCCATGAGGAGGGCAATGATAAGCTGCTGGAGGTCGTGCGGGAGCAATATCAGGAATCCTATCAGTGCGTCCGCAAAATCACGGATTTCATTGTTCGCAATTATGATTACTGCCTGTCCGGTGAGGAACAGCTGTATCTGACGATTCACATCGAACGAATTGTTAAAAAATCAAAGTAATTCCGCTTCATACCAGAAGCTGGATATAGATTACAGAAAGGAGGGTCGTACAGTACAAGCAGCACATTTTGGGTAGTTACATTCAGTTGGCTAAACCTTCAATTTCATATTCACATTTAATTTAGAAAATGGAGGTAAAAAAATGGGAAAATATGAGCAACTCGCAAACGATATTATCAAGCATGTAGGAGGAAAGGAAAATATCCTTTCGCTGGTACACTGTATCACGCGTCTTCGCTTTCAGTTAAAGGATGAAAGCAAGGCTGATGATGACATTCTGAAAAATATGGAGGGTGTTGTCACTGTTATGAAATCAGCCGGACAGTATCAGGTCGTTATTGGCAATCATGTGCCTGCAGTTTATGCAGATGTGTGTGAAGCAGCAGGCATTACTGTCAGTACACAGGAGGAAACAAGGGAACACAAGAATGTTTTTGACGCTCTTATTGATACGATTTCGGGAATCTTTCAGCCGATTCTGAGCATCATGACCGCAGCTGGTATGCTAAAGGGTCTAAATGCCTTGTTTCTGGCACTTGGATGGTATACGGATACCAGTGGTACTGCCATTTTCATGAATACGATTGGAGATGCCCTCTTCATGTATCTTCCGATTATGCTTGGCTACACATCCGCAAAGAAATTCGGCTTAAAGCCGTTTGTCGGATTGGTGATCGGTGCAGCGCTGTGCTATCCTGCAATACAGCAGTCCACGCTTTCCGGAGGAGGAGAACCGCTGTATACACTGTTTGCCGGCACCTTGTTTGAATCCCCTGTATACATGGATATCTTTGGTATTCCTGTTATCACAATGGATTATACATCTTCTGTCGTGCCGGTTATTTTAATTTGTTTCTTTGCTTCAAAATGTCAGAAGCAGTTGAATAAGCTGATTCCGGAAACATTAAAATTCTTCTTTGTGCCGATGTTCACCTTATTTATTGCGCTGCTGTGCGGCTTTATCGTCATTGGCCCGATTGCAACCTTCGCATCCAATCTGATCGCCGAAGGTATTATGAATGTAAGAAACTTCTCTCCTATGCTGGCTGGCGCACTTGTCGGAGGCTTCTGGCAGGTACTGGTCATCTTCGGATTGCACTGGGGTTTCATACCGATCTATATCAATAATATTGCGACAATGGGCTTCGACAATGTTATGATGCCATTCTTTGGCGCAACCTTTGCACAGACAGCTGTCGTAATTGCCATGCTGATCAAAACACGCGATAAGAAGCTGCGAGCGCTGTGTGTACCGGCAGCTATTTCCGGTATCTTCGGAGTTACAGAGCCTGCAATTTATGGAATCACATTACCTAGGAAAAAGCCATTTATCATCAGCTGTATCGCCTCCGCCATCGCTGGTGCCTATTTCGGATTTGCAAATCTGAAGGAATTCATCATGGGCGGTCTTGGCATCTTTGAATTCCCTGCTATGATTGATCCTGCGACAAACAATATGGATTCCCTGTATGTTGGTATCATTGGTGCTATTCTTGCCATGCTTGTCGGTTTTATTTTAACGATGCTGTTCTTTACGGATGACAAGGCTGCAGATACAATCAAAGCAAAGGATGCCTCTGTATCCGAAGAGTTGCTGGATAAGGAAATCATCGCCATGCCATTGCACGGAGAAATCCTTCCTTTATCCAATGTGAAGGATGCGGCCTTTTCTCAGTGGATTCTGGGTAAGGGACTTGCCATTGAACCGGATCAGGGAGAAGTTGTCTCTCCGGTAAACGGTGTTATCACCACCCTGTTTCCTACCTATCATGCGATCGGTATCACAGCAGACAGCGGTGTGGAAATACTGATTCATGTCGGCATGGATACCGTACAGTTGGAAGGAACGCATTTTCATCCTGTAATCCAACAGGGAGAGCGTGTCACGGTCGGACAAAAGCTGCTGGAATTTGATATGGAAGAAATTCGTAAGGCAGGCTATTCGCTGATCACCCCGGTCGTCATCACAAACAGTAGTCAGTATCTGGATATTCTGGAAACCGGACTGAAAAGCAGTGAGGAGCTTCTAACAGTCATTCGCTGATGTTGTTAGAACAATCAGATCGTTTGAAGCCGACAGGCTTAACAATTACATATATAGAAACACACGCACAAGGCGTGCAGGATTGGAGGCAGTTATGAAAAAATTTCCGGAAACATTTTTATGGGGCGGTGCCACTGCGGCGAATCAGTATGAAGGCGCATATCAGGAAGGTAACAGAGGATTATCCAATGTTGATTTCATTCCATATGGTGAGCTGCGCTTTGCGGTAGCGAGTGGTGCTTTGGACCCTAAGTGCTTGCCGGCAACAGCACGCTTTCCTTCACGGGAAGCGATTGACGGTTATCATCATTATAAGGAGGATATCGCCCTCTTTTCAGAAATGGGCTTTCGCGTATACCGATTTTCTATCAGCTGGTCACGCATTTTTCCAAAAGGCGATGAGTTAACACCAAATGAGGAAGGACTCCGCTTTTATGAGAGTGTTATAGAGGAATGTCGCAGATATAACATAGAGCCACTCATCACAATCAATCACTTTGATGTTCCTCTCCACCTGATTGAGACATATGGTTCATGGAGAGAGCGCAGGATGGTAGACTTTTATCTGCGACTGTGTGAGACACTGTTTACGCGCTTTAAGGGAATGGTTCGCTACTGGATCACCTTCAACGAGATCAATATGATTCTGCATATGCCATACATGGCCGCCGGATTAAGCTTTGCAAAGGATGAAAACAAAGAAGCAGTATGCTATCGGGCAGCACATCACGAGCTGATTGCCAGTGCTCTTGCGGTTGCTTTAGCACATCGCATAGACCCGAATAATCAAATTGGCTGTATGCTTGCGGCAGGCAATATGTACCCATATTCCTGTAAACCGGAGGATGTAATGGAGGCACTGTTAAAGGATCGTGAAAACTATTACTTCCCGGATATACAGGTTCGCGGCTATTATCCTTCCTATGCCCTGAAGGAGCTTGCACGAAAGCAGATACAGCTTCCGCTTCTGGAGGGGGATGCGGAAATCTTAAAGCAGGGCTGTGTAGATTTTGTTTCCTTCTCTTATTACAACAGTGGCGTTGCCAGTGCTGATCCTAAGCTGCAGGCTACAGCAAAGGGAAATGTCTTCCCATCCATTGAAAACCCGTATCTGCAGGCAAGTGAATGGGGATGGCAAATCGATCCCCTTGGATTACGAATCACCCTTAATGCTCTATATGACCGCTATCAGAAGCCACTATTTATCGTTGAAAACGGGTTAGGCTCCAACGATGTATTAAGCCATGACAGTGTTGAGGATACGTATCGCATCGGCTACCTGCGAGAGCATATTCGTGCCATGCGGGATGCTGTCTGTGAGGATGGTGTGGATCTGATGGGCTATACAACATGGGGCTGCATCGATCTGATCAGTGCGAGCACCGGAGAAATGCGGAAACGCTACGGTTATATCTATGTAGACAAAGACGAAGACCATAACGGCACGCTAAAGCGTTATAAAAAGAAATCCTTCTCCTGGTATGCCCACGTGATTCAATCAAATGGTGAGAACCTATAGTAAGCATTGTATGCTCCGGGTATCTGCAAGCGAGCGGTAAGGTATTCCAGAGTACACCGTTGTATTCCAAAAAAATCAATGCAGGGCTTCTATAACCTCCAATCCCCTTGCCCAGACAGACAGCATAGCCATTGCAAGCTGTAAAAGCTCAACCATAAGGCAAAATAAAAGGTAATCCAAGCTATTGTATATCAATAGGAATTCGGATTACCTTTTTCATAAACGCCGTAAGCTGAAAATAACTTCATTTCGCACTTGCTTTCCTCACGACATATTCTGTATGCAGCGAAAAAACGCTAAGCATGCTTCTCTGCCATAGCAAAGTGATAGGACAGCAAATCCTTTAACAGCTCGATGGAAGCATTCATCTGATCCTCATCCATCGTCTGTATGATCTTGAAATTTTTCAGCAGCATGCTCTCATCCAGCTGATACTCCTTACTCAGATACCTCGCCCACTTATCGGCATCCTCCATCTGCTTCATGGCAAGCACGCCTTCACTGACGATAACACAGTGGAAATCACCGCGCTGTACCGGAACCGCCCATTTGATCAGACCGGCATGACAGGAATACACACACTCATGATCAATTTTTCTCGCATTCTCATACGTTTCCTCTGTACATTCTTCACATTTTTTCAAAGCCTTACTGCTGGATTTCAAGCACTTACAGAAATAATTCTTCTCCGAAGCACTCTGAATCACGGTATTGTCATACACAACATAGCTGCGCAAGCCGGTGATATTTTGATAATCCTTTAAGGCATGTTTGATGATTTCTTTTGTTTCCATTATCCATACTCCCTTTTCTATTGTTTATATAGTACAATAGTAGCATACTTCAGGAAAAACTTCTACAGGAAGGTGAAGAAATATCATCCTTTTGTAAACGTTTCCAGCTCCTGAAATCCCAGCCAGATCTGCATAGATTTTATGCTTGCAATCTCTGAATTTCGCAGCTGTGTAAAGACAGTGTTATCCTTCCAGAAATGCATTGGTATTAAAACATCGCATGAGGCATATTGAAGAAAAGCCCGTACTCCCTTCAGCGCACGCTCTTTCAATCGGGGATCAACCGGTACAAAGGCGACGTCAAAATGCATCCCTTGTATGCTTTGCAGCTCCCGGAAATAGCGCTCCTTCATCTCTGCACTCTCCTGCGGCGTATCCTCATCACCCCAATCCCACCAGTTGAGATCACCGGCATGATAGATACAGCTCCCCTGAACACGCACCAAAAAAGCAACACCCGCATCCGTGGAAGCAAGCGTGCGAAGCTTCAAATCATCCACCGTATAGCACTGTCCTGCTTCTACCTGTATATGGGGATGTGCAGTTACAATATCACTTGATAACATCCATGTAGTCTGCGTATGCTTCAGCTTAAAAATCCTGTTGCTGTAGTGATCGGCATGCACATGACTGGCAAACACATACAATGGCTTATCCTCTTTCAGCTTTGGCAGCTTCCCCCTGTAATAGTCAAACAGCAGATAACAGCAATCCAGCTCTACCAGAAAACAGCTGTGTGTAATATAGGTTATGTTCATCAACCGATCCCCTCTTTCCATAAGGCTATCATAATGCACAACGTGCAGCTTTGCAAGTGGGAAACCCAACGTATTCAACTTGTAAAAGGAAACTGCATACACTATAATAATGGAAAAGAAAGGATCTGATACTATGGAGCTTAAAGAGATACAGACAAATCAACTGCACAGCGACACATTCACGATGATCGGAAAGGAATGGATGCTGGTAAGTGCAGAAAGGGATGGTGTTGTAAACACCATGACGGCTTCCTGGGGAGGCATGGGAATTCTATGGAACAAGATGGTTTCTTTCGTATTTTTGCGCCCGCAGCGCTACACCAAGGAATTTATCGATCAGCAAGAGCGCTTTACCCTTACCTTTTATGATGAGGAGTATCGCAAAACACTTTCCTATCTTGGCACGGTCAGTGGCAGAGAGGAGAAAAAGATTGAAAAAGCTGGTCTGCATACCGCCTTTGTTCATGATGCCCCTTATTTTACAGAAGCAAACACGGTACTCGTGTGCCGTAAGCTGTATGCACAGGAAATGCAGGAGGACTGCTTTCTGGATGCCGCTTTGATTGAGAAAAATTATCCGCAGAAGGATTATCATACCATGTATGTTGCTGAAATCGAGCACGTCTATCAAAAATAGCTGTACCATCACTTACAGCAGGAGGCATAGAAAAAGAGCATTCGTCTTTTTCGATCCTTCTTACTTTAGGGTGTTTATGAAACAGAGAATTCAGCTTCTACTGATGAACGCCATCGTTTTGAATCCTCCGTTTCAGGTTATACCCGCAAGCGTGTAAGAACCTCTTTTTCTGCTTCTCATCCGTTTCACAGTAAATCAAACAAGGAGCTGTAAAAGCAAGAGCGCATCTATCTGCCCTCTTATATATACCGGCTCCTTTTTTCATTGATAAAAGAAAAAGGAAAGAAGGAAAAAAACGACAAGCACGTGGATTCGCAGAATTCCTCAGAATCTTCCAATCCCGACAATTTGCTGTTTGAGCACAATGCGTGGTCGACCTATAGAACCACCCAGCAGCCAGATAACATACGCTTTTCCCATATGTTTTCTATGTATTGAATTCCCATCTACTACAGCGGGGTGTTAAATAAAAAAAGCGGTGCCTGAAAGACATCGCATTGCTTCTTACTGGTGTTCGATGATTACGACTTCCACTTTTTTCTCAGCAGGGTGATAGTCGTAGGTGATTTTGGCAAGTCTGCTGTCACCAAGATGCTTTGTCAGTACCTCTGTGATATTCTGTGTCAGATTTTTTGTATCCTCCTCACTGTCGCAGAAGTATTCAATCTGTGTTGTGATATGTTTTCTTGCGGATACATTTTTTGAAATCTCTTCCTGTAAACGTACTGTATGTTTCATAACCTATTTCTCCTTCATATACCTTACTATCTTACCACGTTTTCATTATTTGAAAAAGTCCTAATTTTCGATAACGATGTCCTCTGGAGTAAAAGATGCGTCTATGGAATTGAATTTGATGGTTCCTCGTGTAAAGTCAAAATAGGAATCGAACAGGTATTGATCGCCTTGATAGATGTTCACCTCATACAGCTCATACAGAAAGGATTCACTGGCCTGCGCATACAGATAACGCATGAGAACGGCAAGCTGTTCTTCATCTATGGATTCCATCAGATCGATTCTGGCACGCAATGTGTAGTCATCCTCATACGTGTCTGTGAATTTATAAGCTATCTGCGGCTTTTCAATCTCCATTTCATACACTCCGTAGATTTTATTCTCACAGGAGGATAGATTTTCCTCATATATCAGATGTTCCGTTTTTGAATGGGATGGCAGATTCAAATATCCTACCGGTTCCTCCCCTCTCATCAAATCCGTTTTCACGAAATACGGGCTGTTGTTTTCCACGATCACCGTCTGCACACCTTCTGCATAATCATAATCCTTTACCATACAGGTCAGGGAAACCTTTTCATTTACCTCATGCTTGGATATATTTCCACTCACAAAGCCATCCGCATTCTCCTCGCCACCCTCTGCGGATGGAAAGGAATCACTGCGATAGGAGGTCACAGCGACTACGGCAACCGCAATCACGATACCGATAATCAGCAACAGGCTGAACAGCTGTACCAAGCGGATATTTTTCTGCGCTGATCCTTTCTTGATATGCTCATAATACGGATGTCCGCCCTTTTCCATGCGCAGGCGTAAATCCTTCGCATGGGGATGATTATAGCGGTGCTCCCTTCCCCGCTCACTGTCATCAATGCGTTCCTTCTTTTCTTCAAACACATCACTCTCCGCTTTTTTCGTATCAAAAGCAGTTTGATACTTTGCGGCATCATACAGCATATCCTCCTGACGGGAAGCTTCGGTGTATACCTTTGTTTTCCTTCCGCAAATCGGACAATATTCATCATTGCACTTATTTCCGCAATCCTCACAAATCCGTTTTCTACTCATCCCCATATCCTCTCTCTCTATCAAAAGCCTATGCCGCAGCCTGTGCATACAGCACACAGGTTCCGTAAAAGCACTGGTGTTACTTTGTATAATTTTATCATATGTATATGGGAAATAATAGAAATTTGTAAAAGAAAACAAGAGAGCGGAATTGCCACACTTCTATTTTACCTGTTGAAAAAAATAATATCCGCAGAAGACCTCACAGCAGGGGCAGGATCCAGATGCTGAATTCACCGCTTGTACTCCCTGTGTTTTTTCAGGGCATTCGCACAGGCACGTATACCAATGCGACAGACAGCTGCTTCTGTATAAGGAAAAGCATGGAGAATTTGTACGTAAAATCTGTTTTTTACAATCAATTCAGTATATAATATAAGTAAGAACTACACACGAGAGGAGAATTCATATGAAACAAGTAATGTATGGAATCGAAATTGCAGATGTAAATGATTTTGGAGGCTGGGTCGGATATGAGCCGGTAAAAGAGGAGGTCGCAAAGACACTGAATCATCATATGTATCTGTTCTTCCAGAACGAATATCATATCAATCAGTTTGCAGAGGGCCGTAAATTTGTCATCAATGTTAAGGATGATTCACTGGAAAAGGTGATTGGCAATGCACGTATCCTAAAGGCGATTGTGGAATATGGTACGCCATTGAGTATGAATGGCTACGAAATCAGTGCTCCTGCTTATGCAAGAAATGTCGTTAAGCCGCTGAGCCGAACAACCGGCTTTATTCCGGAAGATACCATCTACACATTCTCCGATGCACAGTACAAGGACATGAAAACAGATTTCAATTTTATTTCCGATCTTATGACACGTACATCCATTGAATCCGTGGATATTCTGCTGGGCAGTATTTCCTTTGTGAATAAGAATCTGCTGTATCACTATCCGCATTATTTCATTATCGGAGACAGTCAGATCAAGGTACTGGATGACGATTATCAGATTGGCGGTTAAACGGGCGACGGCCCGTTTTATATTGAAAGGAAGGATTTGATATGAACAGCACAGCTGTGCGTACAGCGATTGCTTCCATGGTTCTTGGCATTGTTTCTGTATCTCTGTGTGTACCGGCTATCCTGCTTTCCTTTTTCTGGTGGCTGCTGGGAATGGTGACAGCGCTTGCTTCCTTGACCTGCGGTATCCTTGCCATCGTCATGAGTACCAGAGCCAGCGCGATTTCTCCGGCAGGCAGAGCGGTTGCCGGCTTAATACTGGGAATCATCGGAACCAGCATTGCGGGGCTTCTGCTTCTCTGTCTTTTGCTTTTGCGCATTATTTTATGAGAGCCGCACTTTCCTGTCTGGCTCTTTTTTTTCATACCGGAACATGGTAAAATCAGTATAGAGATAAAAAGGAGTGTGTGTCTATGAAAACACGAATGGAACACGATTCCATGGGTGAAATCGCTGTAGAAGAGGATAAATACTGGGGTGCCCAGACACAGCGCAGCTATGAGAATTTCAAAATCGGGGATGAAAAAATCCCTCTGCGTATCATCTATGCCTTTGCACATTTGAAGCTGGCCTGTGCAAAGGTCAATCACGAGCTTGGACGTATAACAAAGCGTAAGCTGGATGCGATTGCTACTGCCTGCGATGAGATTTTATGCGGCAAGCTGGATGCTCACTTTCCACTTGCTGTCTGGCAGACGGGAAGCGGAACACAGAGTAATATGAATGTGAATGAGGTCATTGCCAATCGTGGAAATGAACTTGCAAGGGAAAAGCTGCTGCATCCCAATGACGATGTAAACAAGGGGCAAAGCTCCAATGATACGTTCCCTACGGCTATGCATATCGCAGCAATCGAAGCAATCCGTAAGCAGCTCATGCCGCAGCTGGAGGAAATGATCCATACCTTAAAACGTCTGGAAAAAGAAAATCAGAATATCATCAAAATCGGACGGACACACCTGCAGGATGCGACCCCTCTGCGCTTTTCACAGGAGATCAGCGGATGGAGGGGAATGCTGGAGAACAATATCGATATGCTGCAGAAGGCAATCGATTCCCTGCGCAAGCTTGCCATCGGAGGAACAGCAGTCGGTACCGGTCTGAATACACCGCAAGGGTTTGGCGATCTCGTCTGTGAAAAGCTGAGCGAACAGCTGTCTACCCAATGTATCAGCGATCCGAACAAATTCCATGCCCTGTCAGCGAAGGACGATATTTGCTTTGCTCATGGTGCGCTGAAGGCCCTGGCGGCAAACTGTATGAAGATGGCAAATGATGTACGCTGGCTGGCAAGCGGGCCGCGATGCGGTCTACAGGAAATTCATATTCCGGAAAATGAGCCCGGAAGCAGCATCATGCCCGGCAAGGTAAATCCGACACAATGTGAAGCGATGACCATGGTCGCCGTACAGGTTATGGGAAATGATGCGGCAATCGGCTTTGCGGCAAGTCAGGGAAACTTTGAGCTGAATGTGTTTATGCCGGTTATCATTTACAATTTCCTGCAATCTGTCACCCTGCTCAGTGATGGTCTGCGCAGCTTCCGCATCCACTGTGTAGAGGGTATTCGTGCAAATGAGGAAAAAATGGCGGAATATCTGCATCACTCATTGATGCTTGTTACTGCCCTGAACCCGCATATCGGGTATGAGAACGCCGCAAGAACGGCAAAAAAAGCCTATCAGGAAGGTATCTCGCTAAAAGAGGCCTGTGTACAGCTCGGCTTTTTGAGTGAGGAAGAATTTGATGCCTATGTCATAGCGGAAAAAATGGTGTGATGCTTCTTTCCGGCATTTGAATGGCAGCATCTACGCGTTGCCCGAAATCATCAAAAGAAAATCATGGCAATGCTGGAAAATTTCATATATCCTTGCTTGAAAAGGAGGATATGCACAAAAAGGCAATGACAGCGTAATGCTTCATTGCCTTTTGCGTATGAACATATGGGAATCTCTGATGACCTGAGAATGGAGTCGTTTCCCTTGAAAGCAGCAAGCAAAGGATTGTATACAGGCGCAGTAAAATAATCATCCTGCATGTATGCTTCCATGAAAAGTGCTTCCTCTTTTCTGCGTTCCAAAACAAAAAATACGGCGATTTTATTATTATCACCGTATTTCTCTGTTTCATTATATACGTGCTACACCACTGTCCCTTGCCGCCTGTGCAACAGCTTTGGCAACAACGGCACCTACCTCTTTATTCAATGCACTTGGTATGATATAATCTACGCTCAGCTCATCATCACGTACCAAGGAAGCAATCGCATATGCAGCGGCAACCTTCATTTCCTCATTGATATCGCTTGCGCGAACATCCAGGGCACCACGGAAGATACCAGGGAATGCCAGAACATTGTTGATCTGATTAGCAAAATCACTGCGCCCGGTTCCTACCACGAAGGCACCGGCATGCTTAGCCTTGTCCGGCATGATTTCCGGCACTGGATTTGCCATTGGCAGGACGATGGATTTTTCATTCATGCTGGCTACCATAGCCTCACTGACCACATCCGGAGCGGATACCCCGATGAAGATATCGCTTTCCTTCATGGCATCCGCAAGACTTCCCTTCAACAGTCCCTTGTTCGTCAGCTCAGCAATCTCCTTCTTGCCGGCATTCATGCCTTCTCTTCCCTTATATACACTCCCCTTGGAATCGCATAAGATAACATCACCGAAATTCATATTCAGCAGCAAGCGGGCAATCGCAATACCTGCAGAGCCTGCACCGTTAATGACGATGCGCAGATCCCCCATTTTTTTGCCTGTCAGCTTTACCGCATTTAACAAAGCAGCTGCGGTAACGATGGCGGTTCCATGCTGATCATCGTGGAATACCGGTATATCACACAGCTCCTTCAGCTTCGCCTCGATTTCAAAACAGCGCGGTGCTGCAATATCCTCCAGATTGATGCCGCCAAAGCTGCCGGATAATAGGGCAACCGTATGTACGATTTCATCTACATCCTTGCTTTTGATGCATAAAGGAACTGCGTTTACGCCACCGAATTCCTTAAATAGAACACATTTTCCCTCCATAACCGGCATTCCTGCCTCCGGACCGATATCCCCCAATCCAAGTACCGCAGTTCCATCGGTTACAACCGCTACCAGATTTCCACGGCCGGTCAGCTCATAGCTTTTGTTGATGTCCTTTTCAATTTCCAGACAGGGAGCTGCCACCCCCGGTGTATATGCCAGACTCAGATCATCCTTGGTATTGATTTCCATCTTGGGATTGATATCCAGCTTTCCTTTCCACTCTGCATGCAGACGCAGTGCTTCTTTTGCATAATCCATCTTCGCATACCTCAACTTTCTTTTACGTTCAGTATTATAGTATCACAAGCGAAAAAAGATATAAACAGAAATTGTAAATTTTCAACCGTGAAAAAGCAGCTCACCTGCCTGCAATTCTTTTCCTCTATGCGTTATAGAAGACCGTTTTCTGTCCACAATATACAGCAGGAGGAGATTTGCTATGGATAAAAAAAGAACAGCCTTTGCCAATCGGATCTGTAATGAAAAAAGCCTTCTGCAAATGGAGCTGCTGTCTGATTTGCACATCGCTTTCCCCAGACAGAATGCGAAGCTGGAAGCCGCATTGGAGGATATATGGAAGCGCAAGGTTCGCCATGTGGCAATATGCGGTGATTTGACAAATAACGGCTATCCGTTTCAAATGAAGCAGGTGCTTACCCAGCTGCAGGAATTTCCGATTCATATCCTTGCCGCCTTGGGAAATCACGATCTCTACAATCTGTTTTCACGCACACAAAACCGTATTCATCCGGAATATCGAAAGCTTCTGCCGCGGCATGCGGAAGGCATTTACTATGACCGGTATGTAGAAGGCATCCATTTCTATATATTAAATAGTGAGCGTCCCAGCAAGGACGATATGATTCTCAGCAAAAAGCAGGTGGACTGGCTGTTAAACGGATTGAAGCAGGATGATAAAAGCAAGCCGGTCTGCATCATTGCACATCAGCCGCTGCAGGATACCCATGTGATGAGTGAAGATCATACCGGTACACAGCAGCATCTGCAGGTGGATATGCTGAAGGACGTACACCCGCATATCATATTCATCAGCGGACATCTGCACAACAGCTTTGCACTCTGCGAGGTTTTGGCAAGACGCAATCTGTTTTTGATCAATCTGCCATCCTTCGTTCACATAGAGCATGGAGATTCTCAGGATCAGGTCGGCTTTCACCTTCGCTTTTATACCGACTTTCTGTATCTGCGGACACGGGATTATAAAAATCGGCGCTGGATCGTTTCCCATGAATATATTATGGATATGAAAACAAGTGAGGTCATCAGCTTTGATGCGGATCTTCTGCCATCAGAACCTTTGTGAATATAATCAGGAAAAAAGCATACAATACAGCCGCCAGTCCGATGAAAAAGGTGACGGCCAGACTCAAAAGCGGCAGAATCCACAGCAAATTCTGTCGTTTTTGTATGAGATAATACTGTATCAGTAAAGCGGATGCAGGAAGCAGCAGCCAGGCAATCACAAGCAGTTCGTTCATTGGTATCCCTCTTGCTATACTATATGCGGCTTATGGAGGGAAATAAACAAAAATAAAAAAAGCTCTCACATTTTACTGTGAAAGCCGGCTATGTATCGGATTCCTCCTGTATCATGATCTGAGGATGCTCCAGCTCGTGCCGTACATATATCGTGTAAGCCACCGCCTGCACGGTATTACGTATCAAATCAACTACAAGGCTTCCCTCATCGTCACTGGGCGCATGATGCACCTTTTTATGTGCGAAGATGCATTTCAGACAGCATTCCAGCTCGGCGCAGAAATAGTTATATGCCTGATCAATGGGATACTTGTAAATCTGCACCCGAATCAGCTTGCTGATTTCATCCATGCGATACACCATCTTTAAGATACAGACAACCATCAGATAGGCAACGTGATTCTTGGTGTATTTCTTTTTAACGGGCGGGGAAACGATTCCATGCTTCACATAATTATTGATCATGGTGGAGGTTACCATCTTTTCCTGATCCTTGGCATGAAACGGCTTCAGATATTCATTTAACAGGGTTACGACCTGATCCATATATAAATCCATATCCGGCAGTTCTTCCCAGCGGGGACAATGGAACGCCGGTGCTTTTCTTTTTTCTGTCATATTATCACCAAGCATATCGTAGCATTCTGTCAATGAAATGTCAACTGATATATTGTACCAGTTTATATGTTTTTTAATACTAAATGATGTCTACCCTTATATTTTAGCTTACTATAGCTGAAAACGATAAAATAAGGGTAATTCAACGCATACTCCCCCGTGACAGCCATCGTTTTCTTCAAGCAAAAAGAAGTCCGGTTTCCATTTTCAGGCAGCTGGGCAAACATAAGAAAACAGAAGCCTTCAATCGGATATGGGTTCTTGATTGCTAATAGCTTCTGATTGTCCTAAATCCATACGCAAAGACAGCACCTGTCTATGGCAATGTTATCTCATTGACATAATTGGTTTCAAATATCCGCTTTACTTCCTTTGTATCCGTGCTTTTTCCCAACGCCCACATCAGCTTGGTAACACAGGCCTCACTTGTCATATCATACCCCTGAATCACACCATGCTGCAATACCTTCTGACCGGTCTGATAGATGGAGAAATCACTGTATTCATAAAGACACTGACTGCATACGACCACACTGATCCCGCGGGCAACGATTGTTTCCAGCTTGCTGATCAAATCACGGCGTACAAAATTGATTCCTCCGGCACCAAAGGCTTCAATGACGATGCCGCGGATATCCATTTCCGCCAGCTTATCGAACAGCAGTGGATTCATGCCCGGTATCAGCTTGATCAAAACGACCTCCTTGCACAGCTCATCCTCTAAAGCAAACGCATTTGTTGGATGAATCAGCAGCTGCTTATTCATACGCAGACCTCTGGCATCCACCCGTCCGCACGGCTCTATGTTCACACTTTCAAAGGCATCGAAATTCATCGTTCGCACCTTAACAACACGCGTTGCCAGCATGATTTTCCTGTTAAAGCACACGTAAACGCCCTGGATATCCTCACAGACGGCAGTAAACGCCACTCGAATATTCTCCACACCGTCACTCAACGGATGAAGCAGCGGAAGCTGACTTCCTGTTATGATCAGGGGAATATCCAGATTGCGCAGCATAAAGGAAAGCGCTCCGGCTGTATACGCCATCGTATCTGTACCATGGCTCAAAACAATGCCATCGTATCCGCTTTTCGCCTCTGCAATGCGCCTTGCAATCAGCTGCCATTCCTCCGGCTGCATATTACTGGAGTCCAGACGCAGCAAATCCTCACAGGTTATTTCAATATCGCCATGATGCTCCCCCAGATAATGCAAAATTTCCTCGCTTGTCAGGGATGGCACCAGACCTTCTTCACTGGAGCTGGACGCGATGGTTCCACCAGTTGTTAAAAATAATATTTTCTTCATCTTCCTACCTCATTTATCTAACCGCATATATTATACGCGGTATTTCTGCAAATTGAAAAGCTTTATTTCCATACAATTCATACACTTGCCCTGATTTGTTTCCACGATATTCTATCGTTCATGTAAGCTTAGAATTTTTTTCATTTTTTTCAACAAAAGGCTTGCGTAGTATTTCTTCTTATGGTATTATTAACAGGCATTCGCGGTTTATGATGGCGCGTTGGAGAAACGGTTAACTCACTTGCCTTTCACGCAAGCATTCACGGGTTCGAATCCCGTACGCGTCACCAATAGTCAATGAAGCCCTAAATAAGGGCTTTTTTTATGTACGCAGGATAGCTCTGCGAATGGGGGAGGACAAAAGAAACAGATAATTGCCATAAGAATGATTCTTTATGCTATACATGCTATTGATAAGGCATTGACGATTGCCATGGTTTCCTACGATGCGCATGTCATGCATATAGCTTCATCGCATGTATCTATTCCCATCAAGTATCAACAGCGAGACAGAATTACCTTCTATCCCTTATCGTGGTTATGCTATAATTAAGATACAGTAGAAGGTCTTTCTGACCTTGTATCACTCGGATTTGATATGAATAGGTGAAACGTGAGGGAGCTGTATGAAAAATCAGAAATTTATAGGTGCTGTAGTTTTAATATGTATACAACTGTACATGCTGCTGTATGATTTAAAAGCTGTATTCGGTCTCTTTGATTTGTTTATCATAGGTCTCATCTACTATCTGCTCATAAAAAGAAAAATCGTCTTAAAAGATTATATGATGTATGTGCTGCTGCTTGTGATTGGTAGTATCCTATGCAGTGTTTTTCATTCCTCCAGCATTCTAGGCATCGGTATTGTCACAACCCTTGCACAGATGGTTTTCATTATAAGCAGCTATTATGTATATTGCAGTAAACAGAAAAGGGATCATTATATCAGACAGGGGTTTATCAATAAGCAACATGAGTAGTAAATTCTCTTTTCTTATATCGCTTAGCCTTTACCTCCCCTTTCCACAGCACGCAATGGCGTAGTTGAAGAAAAGCAAGCAAAACCGCTATTTCCGTATGCTATAAATATTGTGATGTCTTGCCGCCTTCCTATGCATAAGAGCGCTATCATACCTGCCGGTAAGCATTTAGACGAAGCGAAATGTATGATATAATACAGGGGATTAAACTCGTGAGGTACCGGCGTACCAATGCTCGCATGTATATCGGATGAAATAACAAGAGTATTCATTGGCAGTACATCCACAAGGGCAATAAACGCCTTGCATGGACAGGCGACTGCCCACATATACATATGGGTTCAACAAAGGAACAGTGAACATTACGCACCTCCACATGCTCGTCATATACTTCTTCTTTAAGAATATTATAACGTGTATATGGAAGCGCAGTTTCATGAAAAGCTCGTGTGAAGCGAGAGAATGGAGGCATATATGAATAGAAATTTTCCTAGGGTCATAATCAGTGAAGAAGGAGAAAAGTGGCTGGACAACGAACAAATGTGGATGTATAAAAACAACGTTGTCAAGCTTGACGAAAATATAGAGAACGGTGCACTTGTTGATATCGTAACGACCAAGGATCGCTATCTTGGAACCGGCTTTCTGTCCAGAAACAGTCATATCACGGTGAGAATCCTGTCAAAGGATACAACAGATACATTTGACAGAGCATTTTTCAAAGAAAGAATCCGATTTGCATATGCGTTTCGCAAAACGCTGGAAAGCAAAAACATTACCAACTGCCGTCTTATTTTCGGAGAGGCAGATCAGCTTCCCGGGCTTACAGTGGATCGCTATAATGATATTCTGGTATCACAGATCAGTTCCTATGGACTGGAACAGCGAAAGGATATGCTGTATGAGGTGCTGCTTGAGGTGTTAAGAGAAGACGGACAGGATGTAAAAGGAATTTACGAGCGCAATGATATCAAGGTGCGTGCCAAGGAAGGTCTGCCACTGGAAAAGGGATACTGGAAGCAGATGCAGCTGCCAACCACAACCATCATTGATGAAAATGGCTTGAAGCTTCATGTGGATGTTGAAAACGGGCAGAAGACCGGATATTTTCTAGATCAGAAAGCTAACCGTGTTCTGCTTCGTGAAATGGCACATGGAAAACGTGTAATGGATTGCTTCTCGCATACGGGTGGCTTTGCATTGAATGCAGCGTATGGAAATGCCAGTCAGGTTGTCGCTGTCGATGTATCGCAGACTGCATTGGATCAGGCATATGCCAATGCAACGCTGAATCATCTCGAAAACAGGATTTCTTTTGTGAAAGCGGATGTGTTCAAATACCTGGATACGTGTAAAGAAGGACAGTTCGACATCATTGTGCTGGATCCACCTGCCTTCACAAAATCCAGAAGAACGATTGACCACGCCTACAGCGGCTATAAACGCATTAACAAGCAGGCTATGAAGCTGTTGGGAAGAGGCGGCTATCTCATTACCTGCAGCTGTTCCCGTTTTATGGAAATAGATAATTTTGAAAAGATGCTGCGTGAATCCGCACAGGAAGCAGGAGTAACCCTGAAGCAGGTATCCGTTACACAGCAGAATCATGACCATCCTATTCTGTGGACAATGGAAGAAACCTCGTATCTGAAGTTTTATATTTTCCAAATCGTATAAAATTACCGTTGGATATTCGCAATTATTTAAACAGGAAGGACTGCGTGATGATGAAGACGAAAACAAACGATATATGCATGTTTCTCTTACTGACTTTTCTCATGCCCTTCTTTTTTGTATTGTGTCAGCGAACTAGCGTGCATCCTGTATTACAGCTTCTGTTCTACGGGCTGGAAGCAGCCTCCCCCAGTATCGCCGCTCTTCTTGTTCTAGCGAAGAACAGACAGCTCCTAAGTTTTTTTAAGAAGAATTTTACAGGCGGGAAATCCGGCACCGCACTCCTATTCCCCTGTGTGTTTTCCCTTGCCCCCATGCTGCTCGCAAGGCTATGCACAGGTACTTCTTCATCCGGACATTTTCTGAATTATGACCTGCAGTTCATTGTCATTGTATGGGCTTTTTTTGCAGAAGAAATCGGATGGCGCGGATATCTGCGCCCTTATTTGAAAGAGCATTTGGAAAAGGAATGGTATGTCCCTGTCATTACCGGTATCATCTGGTTTCTCTGGCATTATCATTATTTCTATCAGAATGGCATAGAAGTCCCTCTGCTTTGCTTCTTTATCGGCTGTATAGCAGAAAGCTTTGTATATGAGTATCTACTTCAGTGGAGTGATGGAAATCTTTTATCCTCTATGATGTATCATTTCTCATGGAATCTCTGCCTTCACCTGTTTGCCATCAATCCTGCGGATCATGCAGGTAATGAAGTTCCATATATCCTTATGACACTGTTTGAGGTGTGCATGGTGCTGCTGTTGCTCGCTTATGATAAAAGTAAGCAGTTGCATTCACCGGGTACGAAATACTAAAAAAGGAAGTCCACATTATCATGTTCGGCATCTGTGCATTACATACATCCGCAGACGCCGAGGAAGGTGACATAATGGGCTTCCTTTTTCATATCTGTATTTATTGCTCCTCTGTTCGCTGATATTCCAGAATATCACTTGGCTGGCAATCCAGTACCTCACATATTTTATCGAGGGTTGAAAACCGGATGGCTTTTACCTTTCCCCGCTTCAAATTTGAAAGATTAACATTGGAGATTCCTACCTGATCTGCCAGCTCATTCAACGATATTTTACGATCTGCCATGACACGATCGAGTCTTAATATGATTGCCATAATTCACCTCCTAGAGAATCTGATCCACTTCATTTTGCAAGCTATACCCATACCGGAACACCTTTGCAATACCGATAATCGCTAACCCCGGTAACACCTGTAGACTGATTTCAAGAATTTGAAACAGTATGAGCCTTGGATATAAATTTACCTGATTCAACCCCAGAACGCAGATGATAAACAGACTCTGTACAATAGGAAGGATACAGTAGAGAATAGCGAAGACCTGTAACCAGTTTATCATATCCGCCTGAAAAGGTCGATGAATAGCGCTTCTCTGGAAGATGTGTAGGGCAAGAATTAAAATAACGATTTGTATAATCTCAGCAAATAAACCGATCGTAGCCTCGATCAAGGCGGCGGCTTTATCTGAGGTGAGCTCCACGCTCATAAGCACATTGGACAAGCTTTTTCCAGTAACAAGAATAAGATCCTCCCGCGGCAGATTAGGCTCGAAAAAGGAATCCGGAGATATGCAGATCGTATACATCGAATACAGTCTTAAGCTAATGACGATGACTCCGCATACGACAAGACCGTACAGCAATCCCTTCATAAGTCTATTCTTATTTTTTCTCATAGTCCTGCCTCCTTATATTGTTTCATCAAGCTCATGCTGCAAAGCTGCCCCATGCATCCAGACATGTATCAGACACCATAATGCTCCCAGCATAATCAGGCTCTCAAAAAGATTACGAACAACATCGAAAAGTAAGCTAATCCAATCAATGGGCGGCTGGAATATCAGAGCCAGAAGAAATTCCAGAAAGACGAGAAGGAAATGAAAGCCTGCCAGCAGCAGTATACTGATTTTTAATTTCTTCAATATGTCTGTTAAAAACGGTGTTGTCTTTGCGGCTTCCTTTACTGCCTGTATGCCCCACAAAAGCAAAAGAGCGTATATGCTGGCATTTGTAATTGCAAGCAGGGAGTCAAATACGGCATAAAACCGACTGGTGAAGAGTCCGCTTTCTGCCAATAGCCGGGCAAGCGTTACAACATTGTTGACCTCCCATGGAATAAACTGCAGGCTTTGTTCCGGCATTTGAAAGATTTCAATTATCTTCAGGCATTGAAAAACAATGGATACAGCCACACCACATAGCGTGAATCTCAGTATCCAGAGAAACGTCGTATGCTTCCAGTTTACAGGTTGTTTCAGTTTCATAGGAACACCTCCATCTACTTACATTCTAGCATAGTTTTTATATTTTTCAATATATTTTTATCGTTTATCATTAATTATTATATTTTAATCATGAACTAAAGCTTTATACAAAGAATCCTGCTGCTTCCGAAACACGATAAAAGCCCTATCCCCTATGCGTTGCATTATGATATAATAGCATCATGCTTAGAAAGGAGATTGGCATATGCTGGAATACCGTTATGATACACAGCTTTTAATTGAGGGTACTGATTTATGTGAGGATGCCATTCACGATTATTTCATGGAGAATTTTCAAGGAGATTGCCTGCTTGCTGTCGGCGATGCTGAGCTTATCAAACTACATTTTCATACGAATACACCCTGGAAAGTTTTGGAATACTGTGCTACCCTTGGCGAAATTTATGATATTGTTATCGAGGATATGGATCGTCAGTCCAGAGGCAAAAAGGGCTAAGACTTCCTGTTTCTGGAAACCGAGCTATTTTTTTCGGTTTCCTTTTCTTATTTATGACGTTAATTGCATGAAATTTGATTTTATATCTTGCAAAAGCAGCATAGCTATGGTATTATAATTAAGCATTTAAGAAACGCCTTAATAGCTCAGTTGGTAGAGCATCCGGCTGTTAACCGGCAGGTCACAGGTTCAAGTCCTGTTTAAGGCGCCATGATAACAGGTAACCCCGCAAACGCGGGGTTTTTTATATTTCAGGTAAAGCATTGACGTTCGTTTTGACGTCCTTTTATAACAGCAAACGTATAGAAGCTAAAGGTTTCTGTAAATGTATCCATAAGGTCACTGCACAGAAAAAGGAAGCCTTGCTGCTGTCATCGACGCAAGACTTCCCTATGTTAGCTTCTAGCATTGCTTCCTCTATACCAGATCAATCAGCTCATTCATGATACAGTGACGGATATTCAGTGTTTTGCTTTCCGTCTGAAACTGTACCTGCATCATACCTTCACTGATTTTCATAATGCGGCCTTCTCCAAGCGTGGCATGGGTAATTCGCATACCGCGTCGTAAGCCGCCCTCCCGTAGCTTTTTCGGCTGTGCAGCAGGCCGCTGTGCCGCCACCTTTGTTTCTTCTTCCTTTGGAGCATGCAGCTCATATATGAATGGAGATATTTCCAGACGAGTTACATCACAGCGCTTGCTTGTAAAAAACTCCAGCTGATGCTTTGCTCTGGTGATACCTGTAAAAAACAAACGGCGTTCCAGTTGAAGCTCTTCCTCCTGCAGACCGGCTTTTGGAAAGGTCGATCCCAGACAATCCAGCAGCGCAACACGGCTGAATTCCAGACCTCTGGCAGATGCTACACTGCGAATTTGGATACGGCTGATTGGCTCACACAGGAATTCCCCCATTTCCCGCAGACGATTCAGAAACTGTGCCGGATCGCTGTAGCGCTCAGCAATAACACGCAAAGCAAGCAGATTGGAATCGTTCATCAGGATATTCGCCTTCAGCAAACGCGCGCGATAGCCCAGCTTATCCAGAATAAAGGTGATCATCGTGTGTGTTTCCAGTGTGGATGCGGTTCGGATATTTTCCATGGAAGCAGCCAGCTTTTTCTTTCCGGCAGCACGATAGCTACTTTCCATCATCGCCTGATAGACATCCACATGCTCATCATCCCGCAGACGCTGTGCAACCTCCAGCAATACCTTTTTTGAAATATCAAAGCCAAGCTTCTCATATACCTCATAAAAGGCACGCATATCCTTTGGATCGATCAAAAGCTCAATGATATTACAAAGATCCTTGACAACCGGCTCCTGCAAAAACTTTTTTACGCTTCCATGCAGGTGAAACGGTACCTGATGCTGCATGAATAGCTCCACAAGAGGCATTGCCATTGCGCCGTCACGATACAGGAAGGCAATGTCACTTTCATCCTCTACCACCATGCGCATCGCATACTCATACATCCGCTCCAGCTGTGCAAAGCCCTTGAATTTCACCTCACAGGTTTCCTCACTGCTGCAGCTCATCGCTGCTTCATCCTTATAGAAAAATTCGTTTGCCAGAGCGTTGATGGTCTGATTATTGCGCCAGTTTCCCTCCAGCTGCTCTATGCGCGCCTGCGCATATGCTTCCGCAAAGCTATCCAGTGCCTGTGGATACGCCGCCTTATCATAATCCAGACACTGATCGCGATCTGCCAGCATCATCATCTGACAATCCGATGAAAACAACAGCTTAATGATGACATGAGCAACGAAGGACAGCTCCTGTGCATCATCGATATGCACATACTGATACCGGGAGGCAAAGGTCTGCAAAACAGCCGGTGTACTCATTAGAATACGGGCGCATTCACACAGAATATCATCCTGATCATAAATATTGCGCTCACTCTTAAACTTATCATATGCCTTTAAAAAAGCCGGAAAATCAATCCCCTCAACGCTGATAGAGGAAATTTCGCGCTCACTCATCATCATCGTACGGCAGGTGCTGATCTGCCGCATCAAACGGCGCAGCTGCACACCGCTTAGCTCCAATGCAAACATATCCTTGATCAGACGGCGAACCACCTTCTCCATATCTCGATATGCCTTACAGGATTCCCGCTGTATCGTTTTATCATGAAAGCGGATAATTCGATAAGCGAAGCTGTGCATATCCACAAAGGAAGGCATTCGTTCATCATCACAGTATATATAGCGGTAATCCTTCGCCATTCTCTTGGCGATGGCAGGATCATGCACAATATTCAAAATAGCCGACGGCTCAACCTCTTTAGCCTTCATCAGATACGCATTACGGGCTAATAAAAGGAATGTTTTACCACTCCCTGTTTTTCCATTGATCAGAAGAGGATGCTGCAGTTCACAACACAGCTCCTGCTTTTTTTCATCCAGTTCTACGTTATATTCCTTCAGTAATTCATTCATATCCATACATTCACCACTCACTTCTCAACGATTCATAATTATACCTTAAATTCTCCCCAAATACTAACCTTTTTAAAACTTTTTCCTACTTTATTTCCATTTATTACCTTGTAACCTCTTACACTTCAAAGTGAGCAGAAACCCCTGTTTTATGCAAGGGAAATCCACGCTTTTTTCCAATCCCTCACTCAGCGTCTGGGAAAGGGATCGTAGGAATAGCCCAGATAATTCAGTATTCCGATATAGATGGAGAACGCGAACAGGTACTGGTCATTCAGCAGCTTTTCGGCATCCTGCAGATTGGAAAGATACGCCAGCTCCACCAGAATTGCCGGCATGTTTGTCCGTCGCAATACATAGAGGGATGGATTGGTCCGTACTTGATTGTAGCGTGTACCTACCAGATCGACTATAGATTCCAAAACATCCACTCCCAGATTGTATGCTGTGGAATTCTCCCGGTATACATACACCTCCGAGCCGTTGATTGCAGGATTTGGATTAGAGTTGACATGGATACTGACAAAATAATCCGCCGGCCATGCATTTGCCTCATCTACTCTTGCACGCAGACTGCTCGCCTGATCATAGCCAAGCACCGTATCCGGAAACGGTCTGGATACCTTTACCTCAAAGCGCTGATCTGCATAGAGAAAGCCTGCCAGATAGATTCCCACCCAATAGGTGACCTCCGATTCCACAACCCCGTTACCGCTTGCCCCCGCATTGATGTTCCCCGGGTTATGTCCCTGATCCACATAGATTCTTACCGCCATGAAACTACCTCCTTTTTGGACATACTATGTAAAAAAGCGTACAGGGTTCCTCACAGGTAAGTATTTTTCCTTCTTTTGTTTAGGAAAATTTAATAAAAAAGCGGTTGGCTTTTACAAAATATACAGTATAATAAACCTTGATACGAAAGGAAGGTACTTCATCGTGGTATTAAACTTTATTCGAGGCTTCTGTATGGCGCTGGCAGATAGTGTTCCCGGGGTTTCCGGAGGAACGATTGCATTTCTGCTCGGCTTTTATGATAAATTCATCGGTTCACTGGATGCGCTGATGAGCGGGAATATGCAGCAGAAAAAAGAGGCAGTCATCTTTCTGCTGAAGCTGGGAATCGGCTGGATCGTCGGCTTCCTTATGGCGGTATCTGTGCTCGCCAGCATCTTTCATACACAGATTTATGCCATATCCTCTCTGTTTATGGGATTTATTCTATTTGCGATTCCAATCGTGATACGGGAAGAAAAGGAAAACATGAGGCTCAATGTACCAAGCATTATAGCGCTTTTTGTCGGTATCGCCGTCGTTGCATTGATCACCTATTTCAATCCGGTCGCAGGCAGCGGCTCCAGTGTCAATCTGGCAAAGCTGGATATCGGTTTAATCGTCTACGTCTTTATTTCTGCGATGTTTGCGATTTCCGCAATGGTTCTGCCGGGGATCAGCGGTTCCACACTGCTGCTGATTTTTGGGCTGTATGTTCCGATTATCTCTGCAATCAAAGCCTTGATGGGATTTGATTTCTCCTATGTGCCGATTTTGTTTGTCTTCGGGTTGGGAATCATAACCGGCGTGATTACCGTTGTGCGGCTGATTAAGTTTGCGCTGGAAAAGCACCGCAGTATCATGGTCTTTCTGATTATCGGAATGATGCTCGGCTCCTTCTATGCAATTATCATGGGACCGCAGACACTGGAAACTCCACAGGCTCCCCTCAGCCTTGAAACCTTTGAAATTCTCTGGTTCATCATCGGCGGTGCCATCATCTTCGGACTTCAGAAAATGAAGGATTTCAGTGAGAAATAAGCTTCTACAGGACAGCTGCTGCTGTTCTTTTTTTTATATTGCCACGGTATTTTTCAGACAAGTCCTATCGTTTGTGCTATCATAACAGTATATGGAAAAGAGTGATACGATGGAGATAACACATATTCGTAAATCCTTTGGAAGCAATGTGGTTTTACAGGATGTTTCGCTTCCGCTGATACCGGGAAAATGCATTGCAATCTGCGGGCACAACGGCTGCGGAAAAAGCACCCTTTTGAATGCTGTGGCAGGCTTTTTACGAATCGACAGCGGAGAGCTGCAGCTTCATAATGCTGTTTTGCAATATATACCGGATCATTTTTTCACGACCCGCATGAATGCCCGTGATTTTCTGATGCATATGGGTGCCATACAGGGAATGGATGCAGATACAGCACGAGCTGTCATTTGGGAATATACGCATAAATTTTTTATGGATGACCTGTTGAAAACTCCGATGCAGTATCTGTCAAAGGGAAGCCTGCAAAAGGTGGCAGTGATACAGGCACTGCTGCAGACACCTGATATTCTGTTGATGGATGAGCCGCTTAACGGACAGGATGCCGCCTCCCAAAGGGTCTTCATCGAGCTGATGGAGGAGCTGAAGGAAAAAGACGTATGCATCCTTATGGCCGTGCATGAGCAGCGCCTGATTAAGGAGGCTGCGGATATCGTATATGAGCTGCAGGATGGTGTATTGCGGCCGATCGCTTCACTGCCTGTCATGGAACAGGTATATGTGCATTTCAGCAGACAGCAGGAGGAAAAGAAGCTTGTCTGTGCAAAAGAGGAAAGCGATGCCTGTATTCAGCAGTATCTGATGCAGGGCTGGCATCTGGAGGAGCTTCATCATGAAAACAATCTTTGAGCTCAACCGTTACTACATACGCAGAACCCTGACCTCAACCAGACTGGTTATGCCGCTGGTGGTTACCGTTGTCTTCTGCGGCATCTTTTATAATGAGAATGGAATCAATCCCTACAGCAGCTTTGCGGCAACCATCATGCTGTCCTTCGCCATCGTGGGCTGGAGCGTGCATGTGCTGCAGAAGCAGGAGGCGCTGGAGGAACAGATTTTGATTCTGCAATGCAGGGGAAATGCACTGCTGTATTACGGCAGCCGCCTGTTCTTCTTTTTCCTGTGCGATTTGTTTATCAGCTTCTTCATTCTCCTTATTCCCTGTCTGTTTTATCTGGTCAATGGGCCATCCTTTACACTGTATCCCATCCATGCGGATATGCTGATTGGGTATTTTGCCCTGCATGTCAGTGCCGGCCTATGCGGTGGTATGATGATTTCACTTCTGCACCCGCGCATTGTTTCCAACCAGAAGCTGGCACTGCCCCTTGCCTGTATGCTCATCATAGCCGCTATGACGTTTTCTGCGCTGCTGCAGGATATGCAGCTGCCCAAAATATTTGCCTGTGTATTTCCACCGGTTTCCGATATCAGTATCCAAAGCGCAAAATGGACACAGCTGCCCATGAGGGAAACAGGCCTATACACCTTGCAGATGCTGCTTTATGCCGCAGTTTATGCAAGCGTGCAGGTACGCATATTGATGAAGCGAAAATTCGGATGATCCCTTGCTGTGTGCCCAGATCATATCAAAGCTGATTCAAAAAGAGGAAGGCTCACTTGCAGACCTTCCTTTCTTCTCGCATATCAGCATTACTACTTCATAAAATATTTCAATCGCCGCTTCAAGCCCTCCAGCTCCTCTTCTGTTTTCAAAATACAGAATATCCGCTCGGGATGCTCCCTGCTTTCCACGATGGAAATCATATCCCCTCTTTGCAGGGTATTCCCTGCGTCTTCAAAGAAACGCTCCAAACGCTCTCTTGTATTCTCGTAAAGCTCCGTATAATACAAGACAGAGGGAGAGGTTCTCGGACAGCCGAACACTCGCTGCATGGCCTCATAGGTTGTCAGCCAGACATTCCCGCTCTTTTTAATTTCATGCGGCTCAAACCGTCCGCGCTCGACTGCCTTACGAATGGTTTTTCCATCCGCCAATCCCCATTTATCCGCTGCCTCTGTAAATGTCAGCACCTCATCCAGATTGATCATACATTCCCTCCCTGATCGTACAGAATATCCGTTCTGCTTGTTTCTACTTTGATTTCCTGTCTTGTCACACTCTTTTCCTATTATACGATAATTCCATGGGATTGTATATGTTTCCTGAATCCGCTTTCCTTTTTGCTATTCCTGTGATACAATGATGTCGCTAAATAGCGACACGAAGGAGGAGCTTATGTTACGAATGGTTATCTGTTGCGGTGGGGGCATGTCTTCCAGCGTTATCTCTGTACAAGTTAAAAAAGCAATACAGGAGAAGGGCTGGGAGGATGAAATATCGGTTGCCTTCATGCCCCTTGTATTTCTTGAAAAGCATCAGGAGGAATTTGATATTGCAATGCTCTGTCCGCATACGATGTATTATGCACAGCAAATGACAGACAAGAACAAAATCCAGCTTCCCCTGTATGTAATCCCTGCACGCCTATATGGTTCGATGAATTTGGAATACCTGCGTGAGGATGCAGAGGATATTCTGGAAATCTATGCCAAAACAAAAGAGAATCCACTGCATTTTCCCGGAGAGAAATTTCTGGAGGTCAAACGAAACACCTCCCATCGCCGCTGGATCAAAAAGCATCCGCAGGCTGTGCAGGACTGACTCTGTGCACGGACCGAAACACAAAAAGCATGGTAGTGTCCACCATGCGATCGGCGCGTGCTGCCATGATTTTCTGAAATCAGAAGCTTTCAGCTGCGTTGCAAGCTGCAGCAAAAGAGCTTCTTTTTTTCTCACATATGCTGCTTTATTTCTTTATCTAAGCCTGCTTCGGCAAAACGCATCGGCTTCTAGTCGTTTACGATACTTTTCTGCTTATACAGGGTGATGATGATTTCAAACAGCAGCGCTGTCGTAAAGATTGCCAGTACACACAGCCCCACGGTACCATAGCCGCCGCTTCTTTGATAGGAATTCAAAATGGAGCCAATCGTCCCCGGAACACCAACCGCAGGACCGATGATTACCGCAGCTGCGAAATTCATTTCACTGCGCATGGCAATCCAGGATAAAAGCTTTGTAAAGGATACCGGGATGACAGCACTCCATACGATCTGCCACCAGCTTCCTCCACTTGCCTTCATCGCCTCCATCGCACCCGGATCAACCTCCTCAAAGGCTTCGGAATACGATTTGATGAAATAGGCAACACTGTGAAAGCTCATCCCTACAATGGCAGTGGTAGCGGTTAATCCGAAGCCGGATATAAAGATCAGCACCCAGATAATTGTCGGTACGGCACGAATCAGCCCTGCAAAGCCGCGTACCGTACTGCAAATCCATGGATGCGAAAGATTACGGGCTGCCAAAAGTCCCAGCAGGAGTCCGATACATGCCCCGATAATCGTCGTGACAAAGGCAAGGGCTATTGTATTGATCAGACTGGTGAATACCTCCATCGCCGTTTTTTGTGTAACGGCAGTGAAGTCCAGAAAGCTGCTTAGATACGTAGCAAGCAGCTGTGGCCGTACCTGATCCCATCGATAGGGGCAGATGAGCAGGACAAAATAGAGAAAGACAAACGCAAAGACAAGCACCACACTCCAGGACAACAGGCGTGAGGTATCCTTTCTGCGCAGGATATAGCGCCCCTTTTTCTTTTTTTTCAGTGCCGGTGCCCCAGGGGAGGTCAGTGTATATGTTTCCATTAGATAATCCTCTTTCTAATCTGTGCAGATATTTGATCCGTGATAATCACCGTGATAATAATCAGCAGAATGCAGGATGCCATCAGCTGATACCCCGTATAGCCGATATACAGTCCTCCCTGATAAATACTCATCAGATACCCAATCCCGCCCCCGGCAAGCATGCCGACTACCGTAGCACTTCGGATATTGTTTTCCGCCGCATACAGTGTCCAGGAAATCAGAGATGGCATGGTTTCCGGAATAACAGCATGTACGACAATCTGCCAGTAGCCAGCACCGGTTGCCTCCAGAGCCTTGATGCAGCTGGCATTTGTTTCGTCAATGGAATCCGCAAAGGAGCGGGTCAAAAAGCCATAGGAGATAATGCATAAGACGAGGAAGCCGAGAAAATCACCGTACCACAGCAGTGGAAGCAACAGAACCGCCCAGACAGCCTCCGGAATATTTCTGGTCAAGGACGCAAGAGCGCGAACCATATATTTCAGCACCCGATAGCGGGAGGTTTTGCTGGAGATGGCCAGCGAGGAGAAGAAGGCAAGAAGCATGCCGACAAACGCTCCGGCAATGGATATCACGATGGTGATCCAAAGCTGATACAGCTGTTCACGCAGCTGTGAAAAGTCCATCGGAAGATACGTTTTTGTAAAGCGCACAACGGATACCTGAAAGTTTGAAAGAATGAGACCCCAGTCAATTTCCAGACGCCAGGTACACAGTGCCAGCAGAATAATGATAACAGCAGCATATACGCCCAGAGACCATCTTTTTTTCGTAAAATAGCTCATGCCTTCACCTCCTCCACCTTACTAATCAGCTCCTTCATAGGGACGCCGTAAATCTTTTCAATTACATCACTTCCCAGCTCCTGCGGTTTTCCATTGAAAACGATGCTACCCTGATGCATACCGATAATGCGGTCCGAATAGTGCAGCGCAACATCCACCTGATGCAGATTCACAATGCAGGGAATTCGCATGCTTGTGGTAATCGCCTTTAAATGCTCCATAATCACCTTGCTGGACTGCGGGTCCAAAGAAGCGATTGGTTCATCGCATAGCATAATTTTCGGATTCTGAATCAAAGCCCGTGCAATTCCGACACGCTGCTTCTGTCCACCGGAAAGATCACAGCATTTATCATACAGCTTATCTCCCAGCCCCAGCATTTCCAAAAGCTTTGCGGCCTGTTCGATATCCTTTTGCGAATACATCCCCAGCGTACTTTTCCATGTCGGATAATAGCCAAGTCTTCCATGAAGTACATTCTCCAGAACATTCAAACGATACACCAGATTGTAATGCTGAAATATCATACCGATATTACGGCGGATATCCTTGATCTGCCGTTTATTTGCACTCGTTACCTCATAATTGAGAAACTGAATACTGCCCTCACTCACATCGATCATCCGATTGATACAGCGCAGCAATGTACTTTTCCCTGAACCGCTTGGTCCAATGATCGAAATCAGCTCTCCCTCATGCACTTCAAAGCTGGCATGACGCAGGGCCTGAACCGCATTGTCTTCATATGTCTTTGAAACGTTTTGAACACGTAATATATCACTCATTCACAATACCACCTTTTCTTTTTTATACCACATGGTTATTGTACTCTGGGTTTAACCGGTGTGTGTTAAGTGGCTGTTAAGCCTTCGTAATCCTTTCTTTAACGAAGAAAGGCACCGGTTTGCTTTCTGACATTGCCGGTTGTATGGATCGCCCCGTCTGTTAAGCACGGCGTTAAACAGCTGCGAGTGTCTATGAAAAAGAGAATCCAGCCGCTATCGTTGTATACAAGAGCATTGGATTCCCTTTTTTCAATTTGATTTCGTATTCCCGTAAGCCGCATACCTTTTGTATACGCCTACTGATCCTGATACATATCCAGAATAAACTGATAGCGGGAAATGTCGGTTTTGAAGAATTTGAAGGTCGCAGGATCCTCCTCTGCCTCAAAGAAGAAGCCCTTTTCCTGATCGAAGAAATCCTTGTTTTTTGCGTTATCCGCTGTCAGGTTCACAAAGTGATCCGTCAGCTTACTGATTTCCTCTTCATTCAGTGCCGCGGTATTTACCCAGAGCGGTCCGTTTGGAACGAAGGTCGTATCCAGTATTTCCAGCTGCTCCTTGAAGCTGTCGCCATACGTACAGCAGAAAGCCCCTGCATATACCTTGTCATTTACCAGCAGCTGCACTGCACCCTGATGATCTCCTCCGTTTTGTACCTCAGAGAAAATACCTCCCTCGGCCTCATTTTTAATATTGATCTGTTCCTTTTTGGTCACGGTTTTATCACCATCCGGTCCAAACAGCTTCCAGAACGCCGTTGTCGGTACCAGACATCCGGAGGTAGAGGTCGGAGATACAAATCCGAAGGATTTTCCCTTCAGTGACTTCAGCTTTTCATCCCGACTCATTCCCTGAAAATCAGCCGCATGCTTTTTATTCGTCGCAATATAGGCATTATAACCGCTCTTTTCCGGATCACCGTTGGGTCCATAGGACAGTATCGGCTGAATCTTATCATCCTTCATATAGGAAGCCGCAAATGTTGCGCCGCTCTCCCATGCAATCTGTGCAGTCCCAGATACCATTGCCTCCATAACTGCATTGTAATTGTCCAGCTTTGCGATTTTCACATTGTAGCTATCACCCAGAGCCACCTGTACCTCTTCCTTCAGCATATGGAAAGCCTCACTGCTGCGTTCTGCATTTTCATCCTCATTCGGCAAAAAGGCGATTGTAATATCCTTTTTCTCCCCGCTACCGCTGTTATCCTTTCCAGAGCTGCAGCCAGCCAGCATACTGCAGGATAAGAGCGCTGCCATGCATAGATTCACCATCTTTTTCATCACTGATTCTTCTCCTTTTATCATTGTTCATGCTTTCTCAGCACATGCATATGATAAAGCTTTTTGGCAGGGAATTTGTGAATGCCGGGTAAACAAATTGTTATATTTCAAACAATCAAAGGCGGAAAATGAACTTATCTCCCCGATAGATAATGGTCGAAAGCTCCAATATTTCATTTGTTTTACGATCTCTGCTTACGCCCTTCAGCATGAGACAGGGGACGATTCCGCTGACCTTCATGTAGAGGCGCTCCTCTGTATTCAGTGTGGAAATGGTTAGCTGCGTATCCTCCGCGGCGATATCCTGAATGCCTCTGCCTTGGAAATATGCATACAAGCTCGGATTTTTCTGAAGACATTCCCTGATGTTGGGAAAGCTATGTTCCCGCACATAGGAAATATGCATTGCCGCAGGCATATGATCCAGATATCTAAGCCGCTTCACACAGAGAACAGGCTCTTTCTGCGCCACCGATAGGCGCTCATGAATATCCTTGTGCCAGGCAATGCGCTCGCAGCTTACCAGGCGTGTAGAAAAACGGCCTGCCAATGGACTCATCTTCATGGAAAAGCTGTCTGTGGAGGACAGTACAAGCTCCACCTTTTCCAGATATCCCGCATAGTAATTGCCCTTGCCCTGCTGGGAGTATACATAGCCCATTTCCTTCAATCGGTCATAGGCCTTTCGTACTTCTATCCTTGTCAGATCAAAACGCTGTGCCAGCTCATGCTCGCTTGGAAGACGCTCATCCTTTTTATATGTCTGCTTCTGCATGTTCTCTAGAAGGTAATCCACCACCGGTTCCCAGCTTGTCATCATAACTTCACCTCCCTGATAGTTTATCATGGCATCATTGAAAACAGCATCGTTTTACAAAATCTTAACCCGATACAAACAGAAGAAAAACAAAATGCTTTGCGTGGTGAACCACAGACTTCTCACTTCCTATATCAAACCGGAATATCTGCGCTATGCTTTGATTATACAGGCAGAAAAAAAGAGGCACTCTTTCTATATCGTAGAAAGAAAAGCCTCATTCTTATAGCCACAGCACAGCGCTGCTCAATATCCCTGATTTTTCAGAATCTGGTCAATCTGTTCTTTTTTATCGATTGAAAAAATCAGTGTACCGGAATGAATTCCCAGCTCATAATACAGCTGCAGATACCCATCCTGTTCCTTCTGCGTGATGAGCTTCCCCGGCTGCAAAGGAATTCTTCTTCCCTCTACATACAGGTGATCCTGTGTGATACCGCTTCTTCTCATTCCATACAGAATACCAAGTGCCATCATAATGATCGCATACAGCAGCCGCTTCTCATTGAATAGATTTAAACTGCCAAGTATTAGAAAGGCGGCACAGAACATATAATTTGATTTCTTATAAACAGCATACACTGTTTCTTCCTGATGCATACGGTACAATAAGCGCAATGCCCATAGCAGCATCAAAAGCACCATTGCCACAAAGGCATACATGATATATTCCAAGTACATCGCCTCTAATCTTTTTGCTTTGCCATTTTTATGATATTTTTAAGCTTCACGGAATTGCCGTAGGACAGTGTACCCCTGCGGTACAATCGAGCTCCGAGCAAGCCCATTGCAATCGTAGTAGCCGCAAGCAGAGCCAGAGATATTACGATTTCCATTGTGGATACACTTCCCATTGCCACATTGATAAACATGCACATCCAGGAAGAGAACGGCACATAGCACATGATTTTGGCAAGCAGTGTATCCGGATTCTGCAGGGTGATAAAGCTGATGATGAAGACTGCGATGATCAGCAGCTGGATTGGCATGGTGGCACCGTTGACCTCCTCCACCTTGGAGCACAGGGCTCCGATGGCACCGAACAGGAAGCTGAACAGCAGATATCCCAGAATTCCAAACAGGGCAAAGGTAATCAGCACCAGTCCGGGAATATCCAAAAATTTATCTAGCATATGATCCCATACATCCGCATTCAGCTGATAGGCGATCAGGAAGGAGCCAAGCATAATGGCTGTCTGTATGACACCGGCAATCGCGCCCGCAATGACCTTTCCGAAAATCAAAGCATTCGGCGAACAGCTCGTTGTCAGTATTTCAATCGCACGATTGCTTTTTTCACTGGCCACGCCGACACCGATCTGATTGCCGTAAATCAAAATCATCATGTACAGCACCAGAATCAGCACATAGGTATAGAAATAATTATTCATACCATCCGTTCCCAATACCGTCGTATCCGAGGATATCTCTGTCTGGTAAATCGCCTGTACCTTACCTGCATCATACTTCAGCTTTGCCAGCTCACTTGCCTGATACTGCTGCTGAAGCAGCGTTGCGAAGCGTGAAGAATTCGCATCATTCAAAGAGGAATTGTTCACATAATATTGGAAGCTGGTTGGCGTTTTCACCTCAAAGCCGGCATCTGCCTCACTTTTTTTCACCTTTTCCTCTACCTCGGATAAGGAGTTGGCATAGGAAATCCGAAATTCCGGAAAATTCTTTTCTGCCAGCTCCCGGTTTTTCAAAATTCCGCTTCCATCATAAATCAGCATTGTTTTATCCTTTTCTGATGCCGGATCATCCGTTTTCTTATCATCCGAGAAAACACGCGGTATGGACAGCAGGACGAAAGCCGCAGCAGCCACCAGCACGGTTGATATCAGAAATGATTTTTTGCGTATCATCGTCTGTAGTTCAAATTTCAGAACCAGTAAGAATTCTCTCATTCCTCATCACCTGCCTTTGAAACAAATATATCCGTTAGGGATGCCTCATACAGCTGGAATGCCTCAAGGTCAACCTCCAGCTCCAGCAGCTTCATCAACACGTCCCGCTTATTCACATGCGGCTGTAGCTCGATGATAAAGCCGTTTTCGACTTCCTCATAAATATGCAGCAGCTCCTGACACTGTGTTTCCAGCAGCTCCAAAAGCTCCTGCTTTTCGGGATACAATGCACGAATCACGATACGATTTCTTCCGTATTCCTTTTTGATCTGCTTCAGATTCCCCTGCAGCACCACATCTCCATGATGCAGAATAACGATGTCCTCGCAGAATTCCTCCACATAATTCATCTGATGAGAGGAGAAAATAACAAGCTTTCCATCCTGAATCTGTTCCTGTACGACTTCCTTCAGCGTCTGGGAGTTGACCGGGTCCAACCCGGAAAACGGCTCATCCAGAATCACGATATCCGGATCGCACATGAGTGTCTGTGCCAGCTGTACCTTCTGTTGATTCCCCTTGCTTAAGGTATCCAGAATACGGTTTTCATATTCCTCGATACCAAGGCGCTTCAGCCACTTCTTCAGATTGGCCTTTGCCTCCCCGTGCGACATGCCGCGCAGTGTTGCCAGATAAATCAGCTGCTCGGATACCTTTTTCTTCGGATACAGACCACGCTCCTCCGGCAGATAGCCGATATTGTAATCCTTTGCATGAAAGGTTTTGCCGTTCATGCTCATATTTCCCTGATCTGCCTTGAACACATCCATCAGAATACGGATCGTCGTAGATTTACCGGCACCGTTACGTCCCAGCAGTCCCAACGCCTTACCGCTGGAAATGGAAAAGGATATTCCATGCAGGACTTCTCTTCCATCAAAGCTCTTATGCAGATCATGCACTTGCAGTTCCATACTGTTTCCCTCCTTAATCTATTTGCATTATAGTACAGATTCCCATTCAATGCAATATATATTTTGCATTTGTAAAATATATTTTTCATATCTCCTTGATTTTCTATCTTGATTTTCCTATAATAATATACGTAGAAGAAGGAACAGGTGAGTGCAGCTATGAAAAATCTAAAAATCAAAATGGCACGCATGGAGCTGAATATGTCCCAGGAGGAGCTTGCCAGCAAGGTGGGCGCAACACGGCAGACCATCGGACTGATTGAGGCAGGACGCTACAATCCATCCATTAAGCTGTGCATCAAAATCTGCATTGCACTGCATAAGCATCTGGATGATCTGTTCTGGGAGGATGACTATGACAAGGAGGAATTATAGGATGAAGACTTCACTGCTTCGCGACATCATCCGTTATGCGAAAACCAAAGGAAAGGCCCCGCTGGATGAACGGCAGATGGATACCCTGAAGGATTTGTATATGGAGCTGGCAAAATCCGTAATCCTCGCATTTATGGTATTTATGATCGTTTACGGCTATAAAGAGCTTTATCAGAAGGAAAGCACCTTCAATTATATGAGCCTCGCAATGAGTCTGCTTGGAGCTATCACCTATTATTATCTGCTGCGCTCCTGTTACCAGCAGGTAATCGGCATAGATGTTAATTTTGAAATCCTCGTCATTCCGGCACTTGGCTTCACCCCCTCGCTGCTCATGAACGCCCTGCATGTATGCGGGTTGCTGTTTGACGCAGACGCACTCTTTTTCCGCATTACGACAGTTTTATGGCCCTTGTATTTCATTTTATTTTATCTGGGGGCAAACAGGGTCTATCAAAAGGGCAGGCAGGCCATGGAACAGGAGATATACCAGGGGGAAATCCATTTTCGTTCCCGCAAGCAGATCGTTAATTTTATCATTATTGCAATTATCATCATATCCATATTGCCGATTTCCTTTGACGCGCTGTTTCAAATTTGCATCGTCGCAGGGACACTCTTGATTCTGTTTATGATCTGCTATTATGGTTTTTATACACCGCACAATGCATATATTCTGAATGAAAGCGGATTGATCTATCATAAATCGCTGTGGAATGGAAGGGGCGGATTTCTGCGCTATGATGAGATTGAAAGCGTCAAGCAGCAGGATACCTTCAACGTCGGGTATGCAAAGGATAAGGTTTGTATTCACTGCCATGACGGTCGTGACATTCTGCTGTTTCCAGAAAATGCATACCGCTTCTGTGTAGAGCTTGAAAATAATCTGTACTAGCATGTCATTCACAGATATGACGATAACCCCATCACAGAAAAAAAACAGAAAACTATTGTGCTTTATGCATATCCCTGCTTGGGATATGTAAAACAGCATTGGCATTTCTGTTTTTTTATTTCTTTTTTCGATGACCGTGATAGCTTCGCTCTATCTCACGTATCACACTGTCCTTTTCCCTGCTTCCCAGCACGCGAAAGACCGGTTGACTATCCGCATCTTCCTGAGATACGGTATACGCTTCATCTGCACTGCTGATCAGTGCAGCATCCCTTTGATGGCAGGCAAACACGCAGAGTCGTTTATAGCCTCCCTCCTTCTGTATGGTGCGAACAGCTGCGAGCTTTGTGGCACTCACACTGTAAATATCCAATACCTTATATCCTTGATGCTCCTCACTGGTGCGGATATGAAGTTGTAGATCAGCCGCATCATCTTGTCGCTGGAGCCGCGAATACAGCTGCCGGATACGCGGTGTAGTATCCATGATCGTTATACATACACAGGCATGTGCCTGTGCTTTATGTTCATACACGTAGCTCTTATAAGGCAATTTGCGCATTTCATGATAATATTCCTCCTCCAAAGGATTGCGGAAATCACTGTAATACACATGCAGGATATGATGCAGGATGACATGCTGGAAGCAATTCATTCCTTCCTCGTCCAACAGCTGCAGCAGGTGTGCCACCTGTTCCTTTTTCATGCAGCGACTGTGGGAATAGGTCTGCGTACGGCAATCATACAAAGCAGCTCCGTTCATGACAGCAACCGGAAGCGTCAATGGAATACCCTCCAGGATCGGCAGCAGCGTTGCCGGGGTGCGGGACGTCGCCAGAGTGATGGCAGCCCCCTGCTCCAGCAGCTGACGCAGCTTCACCTTCGTATAGGGAGAAAGCTGTTCATTTTCCTGCAGCAGCGTGTGATCCAGTGTAGATACATACAGCGTCTCCTTCTGCAAATGCACCGGAAGATGGATGCAGTTGATACCATAGGCAACCGCAATACCAATCAGGGTATCGATCATACGGTTAATCGCAAACAGGTAGGGATTCACATCCGCAGCGTGCGATACGGTAACACTCATGAACACCACGCAGGAGATATACGAGGCTGAGGTTTTCTTCAGCAGCACAGTAATATAGATTACCGGGATGATCATAAAGGATATGAGAGCATATTGCATAAGCTGCGTATTCCCCGGCAGGATATGCTTTTCAAACAGCAGCACGAGCATTCCGCAAAAGCCGCCAATCAGGGTTCCGACAACACGGTTGGCCGCTACACGCTGTGTATTGGATGTATCCTGCTGCATGCATAACACAGCCGCAATGCAGGAATAAAATACTACCCCCTCTTCATTTCGCAGCAGATAAATAAGAAAGCATAAAAATACTGCCAGTGATGATTTCAGGATTCGTTTACCAATTCTAGGCATGATACCATTCCTCCAATGGTTATAATTATAGCGCCGTTTTTACAAATGTAAATAGCAGACAGCAAAGGGAACAGAAAACATATTGTAGAGCTGTTCCCCTTTATCGAGGAGAACGCAATTCTTAGAACATGTCTCATGGAGAGCAACCTGTCCTATGCTGGCAGCTCCACCACGCTTTATAAAGAACAATCTCATGCTTTGCGCAGGAAGGCTCACTGCACAAAAGCGTGAAGGACACGACAGCTTTTCTCACATAGCCCTTTTCAGACTGCCATGTCTGCATTTGGCAAATATAAAAATGCCGGCTTCCCATCGGTCTCTCCAGATACGTCTCAGGGTATCCGAACCTGCCATTTTCCCAGAGATTGCTATCAGCATAGCTTCTATGCCCAGCTTCCAAGCACTCCTTTTGTACGCTGGCATTGCCTATGTATTACAGGGAACTGCATTCGGAATACATGATTAAACGTTGGATATATTTATAAATTCCAGCTTTGCGTAAAACAGCTGCGCTCCTTTTCATTCTGTGCTATGAAACAGGTCTCATGAAAAGACAGTGACCACACGGCCACTGCCTTAGAGCTTCAAACACATATTTATAATTAGCGGTGTCTCAGCATTCTGCCAAGCTGAATAAGCGCTGTTGGTATCAGGGCAAGAGCATAAATCGTAAACAGCTGCATCATGGTTATCGTCGTTACCGAGAATAAGGAGTGCAGCGGCTGCCACAGCAGAATCGCATTCAGGAAGCAGAAGCCGATTACAAAGGCCAGAATGGAGTATTTATTCGTAAACAGTCCGATGCGATACAGAGAACGCTGAGAACGGCAGTTAAAGCCATGGAACAATCTGGACAGGCACAGTGTTGAGAAAGCCATTGTCGTAGCGATTGCCCAGCTTTCCTTCAAGCCCAGAAAATATGCACTCATCGTAACGATAGCAATCAAAATTCCCTGAATTCCCAGCTGCTTCATCGTTGCCGGTGTCAGAATACCAACGGATGGATCACGTGGTTTTTCTTTCAGAATATCCTTGGTGCTTCGCTCCATACCAATGGCGATAGCAGGCAGGGAGTCTGTGACCAGATTGATAAACAGCAGATGCACAGGCAAAAACGGCACCTGCAGGGATAACAGCGAAGCTGCCAGGACACAGATAATTCCGGATAAGTTACCGGACAGCAGATAAATAATTGCATTCTTGATATTGGCATAAATGTTTCTACCGGTCGCAACAGCCTTGACGATGGTCGCAAAGTTATCATCCGTCAAGATCATGCTGGCGGCATCCTTGCTGACCTCGGTACCGGTGATTCCCATAGCGATACCGATATCTGCTTGTTTTAAAGCTGGAGCATCATTGACGCCGTCTCCGGTCATTGCTGCAATCTTTCCTTTTTTCTGCCATGCGTTGACGATACGAATCTTATGCTCCGGAGCAACACGGGCATAGACACGGATATGCTCCAGACGATTCATCAGCTCTTCTTCACTCATGGCATTCAGCTCCGTACCATCCACACACTGATCCCCGTTTTTATAGATGCCAAGTGCCTTGGCAATACTGCGGGCAGTTACCTTGTGATCGCCGGTAATCATCACCGGGATGATGCCGGCACGCTGACAGTTTTCCACAGCTGCTTTGCTTTCCTCGCGCGGCGGATCCATTAGAGAAATCAGACCGAGGAATACCAGCTGCGCCTCATCCTCCACCTCGATGTGATCCTTGTCAACGATGCGTGTCGCAAAGCCCAGCACACGAAGACCGTTATCCGCAAAGGTATGATTCATGTTGAGGATACGTTCACGATCCTCCTCTGTGATTTCACGGATTCCCTGTTCTGTCTGCATATGTGTCGCCTTTTTCAGAATTTCATCACAGGCTCCCTTCAGCATCAGTCTGTTTTCTCCATCGATCACATGAAGGGTTGACATCAGCTTCCGTTCGGAATCAAACGGGTTCTCATCGATACGGGGATATTTTTCTCTTGTTTTCAATTCATCGATACGATACAGCTCCAGCAAATCAACCAAAGCAAGCTCAGTAGGGTCACCGATCCGCTGCTCCTCGTTAGTCGTAGCATCACAGCATAACGCAAAGCCCAGCAGCAGCAGACGATCCAGCGGTGAGGCTTCCTTTAAATTGCTGGCATGCAGCAGCTCATGATTTCGATACACCTGCTGCGCTGTCATCTTATTCTGTGTTAAGGTTCCTGTCTTATCGGAACAGATAACAGACACACAGCCCAGACTTTCTACAGAATTGATGTTCTTGATAATTGCATTTTCCTTTGCCATCTGGCTCGTTCCCATCGCAAGCACGATGGTCACTATGCTCGCCAGTGCTTCCGGGATTGCGGCAACAGCCAGCGCTACAGCAAACATCAATGCATCCATGATTGCATTTCCCTGCCATACATTTAAAGCGAATACAAGAATGCAGATAGCGATAATTGCAATGCTCAGCTTTTTACTGAAATCATCCAGTGTCTTCTGCAGCGGTGTCTTACGATCCTGCGCTGTATTCATCAATGTTGCAATTTTACCGATTTCCGACTTCATGCCAACTGCTGTGACAACGACACGGGCACGTCCATAGGTTACCAGTCCACTGGAGAATACCATGTTTTTCTGATCTCCAAGACCGCATTCCCCTGATATGGTATCAACTGCCTTATGCACACTCTCAACCTCACCGGTCAGTGCACTTTCATTGACCTGCAGAGAATGATTTTCAATGATACGCCCATCTGCTCCTACAACATCTCCGGCTTCCAGAAACAGGATATCTCCCACTGTCAATTCCTGACTGGAAACCTCCATCAGGGTACCATCTCGCAGGACGCGGCTATGTGGTGTAGAGAGCTGCTTTAAGGCATCCAGTGATTTCTGTGCCTTGATGCTCTGTACCGTCCCCAATATGGCATTCATGGTAATGACTGCCAGAATAACAATCGTGCTTTCCAATTCTCCGCTGACCATGGAAATGATAGCTGCGGCAATCAGTATGATAACCAGCAGGTCCTTAAACTGAGAAAGGAAGACGATAAACGGATGCACCGGCTTTACTTCCTCCAGCTCATTTCTTCCATAGGTGTTTTGACGCTCTGCGACTTCCTCGCTGCGCAGACCTGTTTCTACTGCCCCCAGCTCTTCCATTACCTGGGCGACGTCTTTCTCATACATCTGTTTCAATCTCAAGACCTCTACTTTCCTGTTTATGATTCTTTTCTATAGTCTTGACATTTTTTCAAAATAAAAACGAGACTATAGAAAATTTCTATAAGTCTCGTCAATCGCTGAATGCAGGCCAGAAGAGATACACTCTTCGGGTTTGTTGACCGGCTTCACACAGAAGCTCTGTGCTGACTACTCCCTTATTGACTTACAGTTTATCATGAAACAGGAGTCTTTGTAAACCGTGTGACGGAAATTTACAGAATGTTTACAATTCTTTTGAAAAATCATATGCGAAGGAATCAGAATGTTGTATTATATATATAACATTTTAAAATAATATGAGGGTGATCGCATGAAAGAGGAAATCCAAAAAACATTTGATGATTATTTACAACGACTGAAGCAGGATGAAAGCATCTGTGAGAATTTCAAAAAGCTGGTGCTGGAACAGCTGGGACTGGGAACAGAGCTGGATCCTATCCTGTTTCGCTTTCTGGAAATTGCAAAGGAGCAGAAGTATCCCTATGCCGTTCCTCTGGGCTATGCGATGCTGTTTTATGCAACCTACTCCAAAAATATCGATCTGGCGATTACCTATAACGAGAAGGCCCGAGAGCTGTTTATGAAAATGCCGGATTACAAGGAGCGCGACGGTATCCTGACGGTTGCCAACAATGCTGTTCTGGCCAATATTCTAAAGGAGGATTACGGAGCCGCCTATCAGGAAATCGCCGCCGCCATGCCCATAGCGGAAAAGGGCGGACGCATTTCCTATTATTCAGCCTTTCTGAATAACGGCGCCATCATCCTGCGCGAATTCGGTCTTTATAAAAAAGCCATCCAACAGGTTGAAGAAACACTGGAAAAACGTGACTTCATTGGAAGCAGTAATTTCATCGTCACGATTTATCTGCTTTCCAATCTATATCTGAGTGCAAAGGAAACAGATAAGATGCGCAGACTGCTGCAGACCTATATGCCTGAGCTGAAAAAAAGCGAATATTACGATTCCGACATCTATAACAAGCAGTTTATGGAAGCTGCCATACTCGATGATCGCCGTGAAGAAGCCCAGCAGTGGTATGAACGCCTGATTCACACCTATGATTTTTCTAAAAATGATCAGCTGGATAACAATGAGGTCCACTTGTCCTTGGCACGTTATCACCTGTATCAAAAGGATTATCAGAAGGCAAAGGAATATTATCTGCATCTGCTTAGTCATATGGATGGGGTACTTGGATACAAGCGGCAGATACTGGAAGAAACCGCGCTCGTTTTTGAGGGACTAAAGGAATATGAAAAAGCATATGAATATCAAAAGAAAGCACATGAGCTGATGATCGCCTATACTGCATTTATCGATGATATGTATCGACAGGAAATCGAGGATGTCTGGGAAAAGAACCGTATGCTTTCCTATGAGGTTCTCTATGATCGATTGCTGGATATGACTGAATTCGGTAAAACGGTAACCTCCTGCCTGAGCTGGAAGCAGCTCGTTGCGGTGATTGAACAGCATGCCGCCCGTATCTTCTCCTTTGATGATTGGGATATTCTGCTGTATGAGGAGCCCAAGAAACGGTTTCGCTCCTTTTCTAACGTCTATTATCCTCTAGCCCAGCATCCTATTCTTGAAGCCTGCACACACGAATATACATCACGCAAGCTGCCAAATCTAGCCGCAGATAAAGAGAGTGCCATCAGTCTTGGGGCCCTGTATGAAGCACATACCCGCTCCATGCTGCTGCAGCCGATTACCTATCAGGGAAGTATGCTGGCCCTGTTCTGCATGAAATCAGATCAGACAGAGAATTTCAGCCGTACAGACCAACGCTTATTACAGGTATTCGCAGATTACATCGCCATTGCGCTGCATAACGTTCGACAGTTTGAGGATGCATTGGAAAAGTCCAGCTATGATTATCTCACCGGCATCTATAATCGCAGCGCCTTGATGCAATTAGGGGATGCTATGCTGGAAGATGCAAAAAAGTCTGACCGTTCCATCGGCGTACTGATGATGGATATCGACGATTTTAAACAGATCAACGACACCTTCGGACATATGCAGGGGGATGCCGTGATCAAACAGGTAACCGCACTGATGAAGCAAATGCAGCGCCATGGGATCATTGCACGCTTTGGTGGAGAGGAATTTATCCTTCTGATTGATTCATTGAGCAAGCAAGCGCTATATGAACTGGCTGAGGACATCCGGTATGCGTGTGAGTCCTGTAGCATTCCCACAGACACCGGCAGCATACACTTCACCATCAGCATCGGCTGCTGCTATCAGATGCAGCCCCATGCCACCTTGAAGGAGCTGTTCAATGAAGCGGATCAGCGTCTGTATATCGCAAAGCGAAACGGAAAGAACTGCGTGCAGATGTAAACAGACGGATTGTGCATGCAGGATCAGATATGGCTTTATTATCAGGGACAACCTTCAGACATAGCGCACAGCTGAAAATCAAACAGGAAAAGGCAGGAAACGGATACAGCATCCAAAACCTGCCTTATTCAGTATAAATCCATTATGACAGGACGCACGAAAAAAAAGCTTTGCTGTCTTTGTCTGCTTTGGATATTCAGGCAACAATACTCACGGAATAGCTCGTGAAATATTATTGCATACAAGATTTGTACAAATAGCAGTACTTCAAATCAAGCAGGAGGAAGACAGGCACGCCGCTGTAAACAGCGATGTCTCTTTATATCATAGGATTCTCTGCTATGCTTGTCAGGAATGCTCCTATATACTCATAAATTCGCTATACCTCATATAGGATGATATTTCCAACAAAGATGAACTCTACCATACAGGAACGGTTTAAAGAAAAAAGGAGGCGCCTTCAAAAAGTTTCTTTCTTACTTTAGGGTATATGAAAAAGGGAGACTTCAACTTCTATTGATAAAACCAATCGTATTGAATCTCCCTGTTTTATGTTTACCCACAATCGAGAAAGAACCTTCAAAAAGACTCAGCGCTCCCCTTCCTATTCATATTTCTACATACTTTCCAGACATTTGGACAGCGTTGGAATAATCTGTTTCTTTCGTGAAATGACACCATCCACAAAATACAGCTCATCCATGATATCCTCCTTGAACGCTTCATCCACAAGATAGCTCAGAGAACCGATAAACACCAGATTGCTTCCGCTGCCGTCAGCTGCTGTAAAGCACATCATAAGCAGATCAAATTTATTGATTTCATTTATTTTCGCCATATAGGTGCGGATTTCATCCTGAACATCAACGATTTCCTGCTCATCCGCAATATTGATCTGACCAATGGCAATTCGCTTACCATCGATGTTATACTCCTTAAAGTCATTGTACAGGATTTCCGACATGCTTCTACCCTTGATTGTCGCCACAGCTCCGAACATTTCCTTTGCCATGGCATCCAAATCAATACCGGCTATCGCTGCCAGCTCTTTTGCCAGCTCCTTGTCCACCGGTGTGGTCGTCGGCGAATTGAAATTCATCGTATCACTGATGATCGCACAGCACATAATCGCTGCTGTTTTAACCTCAGGTACCATATTGGACTCCTTGTACATACGGGCAATGATAGAAACCGTACTGCCGATGATTTCATTGCGAAAGCGAATCGGCGTGGTCGTCTCCACATCCCCGATGCGATGATGATCCACAACCTCCAGAATTTCTGCTTCCTTCAAATCATCGATACTCTGGGAAAGCTCGTTATGATCGACAAGTATAAATTTCTTCTTCTGATAGTTCAACAGATGATAGCGGGAAATCGATCCAAGCACCACGCCCTGATTGTTGACGACCGGATAGGAGCGGAATCTGGATTTTGACATCTGTTTGTATACATCGTCAATATAAGCGTGATTATTAAAGCTGATGATTTTACGCTTCATGATGAGATTCACACTCGGTGAGCGATACATGCTGCGGGCTACCTGAAACATATTCAGCGGTGTTTTGATAATCGTGCAGTTTGCTTCCTTTGCCATACGGATAATTCCCTGGGAAATGATATCTACATCCACCAGAATCATACAGCCGGCTCCATCACTCAAAGCGCGCTTTTGAAGCTTCAAATCATCATTTACAACGACAATGCTATCCCGATAGCTGATATCACTGTACTCTGCATTCCGACTGCATAAGATATGAATTCTACCATTTGTGCGATACGCTTCACATTCATACAGAAACTCCCCCTGCAAAACCTTGCGGATATTCTCGCAGGATGTGTTTTTCATAAGAGAAATCGGCTTTTCTCCCTTATCACTCATCAGAATATTTGTCATATCCGACAGGGAAACAACACCGATCAGCTTCTGCGCTTCATCTACAACGAACAACGCGCTGGTGGAACGCATCCCCATGCGGTCCCACGCTTCCTTTATCGTATCATCCTTTTTCAGCAGCAGCGGTTCATCAAACGGTACATCATACAGCTTGACTCTGGCATTTTGAATATACACCGGCTCCGGCACCTGAAACTTTTTTAAAACAAAATCCGTTTCCGGATTCAATTCTCCTAAGCGGCAGGCAATGGCATTGATTCCCAGCTTCTGCTTTAGCTGTGCATATGCGATTGCCGATACAATGGAATCCGTATCCGGATTCTTGTGCCCGATAATATGAACAACGTCTTTCATTACAGCTTCACTCCCCTGTTTTCTTATGTTCATTGTACCTTATTTAGCCCCTTTTTTCTAGTGGTAGCGCTATCTTTTATGGCCCTGTGATAGTTTTTGACAAATCCGCTGCGTATACCATATTGAAGGAAAGTGTGTTATACTGTATAAAACAATCGAAAAGAGGCGATATGATGTCTACCCTTAAACGAGCAATCCTGTTTCTATTTCCTTATTTGATCCTTGCGGTATGCATACTGGAGGAACACTGGAGAATACAGGCTGCATCACTCATGCAGTATGATACGTATACAGATATGCTTACTCTGACAGCTGTCATCTGTACGATATTTATATTCTTTTATATTCGCAATATGATGGAGAAATTTGACGGAATCGTATTGCTTTTGAATACAATTGCAGTTATTGTCTATACCCTTTTGATCTGGCTGCCAGATGTATTTGCAGCACTCAGTCCGATTGCCTACAGTGTATTTCAAAATGAGCAGCTATTTCTCACAATCACCTATGGACTGCTTCTGATTGGTGAAGGCTATCAGATCTATTTCTTTATGAAGGAGAAAGAGGCTGCATAGGAAATACAGCAGATACTTTCAAAAATCATCGCAATAAAAAAGCCACAGCTGGGCTTTTTATTTTTTCAATTCTTTTATTACATATTCCCGGAATGTCGTTGGTGCTCTGCCAAGCAGCCAGGTCAGCACATTGGGATTTCCTGCAATTCCATAGATGCTGTAGGTCTCCGCAAGACAGCGAAAGCATTCTCTGCCATAGGAATCCTGCAGATGCATGAGATCACAGAGCTCTTCAACATCGATATAGGATGCCATCGCATGTCCACTTGTCACCTCGTTATATACAGCTACCAGATCACTTGGAGAATAAAAATCAGGCCCGCACAGCTCATAGGTCGCATTGGCGTGTCCTTCTTCGCATAATACCTTGGCACATACTTCACCGACATCCTCAGCGTCCACATAGGATAGCTTTGTATGAATATCATAAAAGCTCTGATAGGTATTGCTTGCTGCCACTGCCTGAACGTTGAAATTGTGATTGTAATGCATTGGCTGAAGAATGGTGTAATTCAGCTGATGCTGCAGTCCTGCATAAATGAGATATTCTTCTGCATCCCGTTTCTGCGTATGCTGCAGAAGCGTACTCATGATTGGATGTGTCACCGAGGTCATAACAAATTGCCTGACATGATGACGTATGGCAGTGTCAATGCACAGCTTAGCCATCTTTGTTTCCGTATAGGTGAAGAATGGCGGTATATAGAGCACCTGTTCACAGCCCAGCATAGCCTTCTCCATATCCTCTTGCTTTGATGCGTCTCCAATGAATACTTCCTGTACGCCGATTTCCTTTAGGTTCTCAGCTTGTGGATTGATATCCATAGCACGTATAGAAAGCCCCTTTTCAATCAGCTTTGGTAGAATATGACGGCCTACATTGCCGCCTGCGGATGTTACCAGAATCATTTAAAATTCCTCCTTGCTTTTGTATCTTCATAGTAACATGAGATGGTTTTGTTGTATAATATGGAAAAGGAAAGTTATTATAACCAAAAGTTATAGGAGGAATCTATGAAGCCACTTTTTGATCTCAGCTTCCGTAAAATTCAGTATTATCTCATGGTAGTAGAAGAAGGCAGCCTCACAAGGGCAGCGAAGCGTCTCTTTATCAGTCAGCCAATGTTGAGCAAAGCCGTTAAAGAATTAGAGCAGGAGCTTGCTATTCAGCTATTCAAGCGCGAGGGAAAATATCTGGAGGTCACCTTTGCGGGCCGCTATCTTTATGAACAGTGGTATACGCTGCTTGATCAGATGGAACGCGTGCTGGCAGAAACTAGAGAACTTGCCAATGAGAAAAAGCATACCATCTATGCCGGCTGTGAGCATATCATGGTACTGGGCGCCAACGCCCTGTGGATGGACGCTTTGGAACAGTTTCAGCTTCAGCATCCCGATATTCATGTGGATATGTCGGCTTTTGGCCTGCACGAGGTGAAAAAGCGGCTGTTAAGCAGGCAGCTGGACTTCATGATTTGTTCTTCTTTTGATACAGAAGGACTGCAGGAGGATTATCACTGTGAAAAGCTGGGTTCCCTTCCGGTCGTAATCTATGGAAGAGCGCAGCATCCTGTATTGCGCAGAACTTCCCCAGTCACATGGAAAGATTTAAAAAACTGTTCCTTCTATACCATATCACCATTGATTGCCTCCTGGCCTCAGGAGCTGCTGTTTCAGTATGGTCAGCAGCACGGCTTTCAGCCGCGCATTGCAGGCTATACGGATACCCAGCTGTCGCAGGTTATGAAAATCAAAACAAGTGATGCGCTTATGCTTTCCCTACGCCTGGATTCTCTGCTTCAGGATGAAAAGCTCAGTGCTGTTACCATGAAGGAGGAAACGGAAATCATGCTGGTCTGGCGAAAGGATTGTGAAGCTGCAGTTTCTGCATTTGCACACACGATGCTTCATCAGGAACAAGGCGCTTTTACAAACTCCCATGAAGAGTTATGTAATCGCTGACTACATCCGTTCCCTTTATAGGAAATACAAGACCATCAGACAAAAGGCCCTCAATAAAATGAGCGCCTTTTTGTCAATGATTTCATCTGAAATCAGCCAGCAGCAGTATGCCGTTTTCCTGCTATAGCTCGCAGAATATCGCGGCAGTACCATACAAGCAGAAGGATACCGGCGATGATACAGAAAGCAAAGGGAAGTTTTATATAGAAGCGGTCCACAATCGTTGTAAACAGGAGCATTATCACACCATACAGAAAGAAAGCTCCGATATTGGATATATGATACAGTACCCTCCTGCTTTTCACAGCCGGAATCAGCTGCAGCAGACAGGAACCGCCCAGAAAAAGAAGCAGCGTCCCTCTGCACGCATGCAGCTGCTCAGTAGAAACTGTCAGTGCATAGTCGTTGCCGGAATACTCCGGTGGCACGGAATTTTGAAATTGATCAATCAAAGCACAATATTCCTGATACAGCAGAAGAAATATTACAGCCAGTGTCACGACGGCTGCCAGTGGCAACACAATGCGTAAGATAGCTTCACCTTTTTCCGACCATTTACGAAACAGGATATTCTTTTCCTCCTGCTCCTTTGCATGTACATGTTTATGCAAGCCGTTCCAGCTGATATCATAGCGCATAATGAATGTATGCCGTAGAAAGCCATACACCAATACAAGCAGAAGCAAAGCCACTACATACATCAACAGATATATGGTAATACCGGTTTCAAATCCATTCATAAGCAAGCTGACAGGATTGAATCCCTCTACCGTCTGCATTGTCATTGCCTCCAGAAAATTGGATAAGCCGAATTGCAGGAACAGGAATAGGATATACATATATTGCAGGACAGAAACAAGTGGGAAATAAGCCAGCAGCAGATTCCAGCGGGTCAGTGCAGGAAGTCCCTTTTTATCCGTATGCTGAATCATCAGCATAAAGCTGAAGACCATCATGCCCAAAAAGGCCGCAAAGGAAAGCAGCTGGGAAATCTGAAGCTTTAAAAACACATAATACAGCAGCAGCGCAAGCAGAATCAGTGCATAGGGCAAATAGCGCTGTACGTCATAGCGCGACAAATCGCTGTAGCTTGTATCACCGAGAAGCTCATCACAGCTGACTCCCAATGCCTCACTCAACGGCTTCAGTAAGGTGATGTCAGGATAGCCCTCCGCCGTCTCCCATCGTGAAACTGCCTTATTGCTGACATTCAGCAGCTCTGCAAGCTGTGCCTGCGTGTACCCCTTCTTTTTGCGCAGCTTTATGATTCTTTCCGCAAATTGCTCTTTATTCATACTCCATCCCTCCTCTATCTATAGTATGACGAAATTTCATATAAAAAGCAATCCACGATTGCGGGATTCACTCCACGCTTCATGGATTGCTATCGGATTTGTTTTCATCCGCCAGTGTTTTTATAATACCATCCGCTATCTTATCGGCAAAAATCTTCCGTTTCACATCATCGATCAGATAAAGACGGTCATTTTCGCTTGCCAGAAAACCGGTTTCGATCAAAATGGAAGGCAGCTTATTATTCTGCAGCACCTGGATCGGAGAAAGATCCTGATCCTTTATACCCCGATTCTGAGAATAGCCCAAAGAATCCAGCTCCTTCAGAATATTTTCGGAAAGCTCCACCACCTTCGGCTCCTTCATTTTCCCCCAGATTTCATAGCCATAGGAGCCATTTACGACCTCTGCCGCATTGGTATGTATGGAAACAAACAGGCGGGCATCGCTTTCATTGGAGATACGAACACGCTCGCTGAGATCCTCAACCTCATTTGCCGGCCAGGATACAGCATCACTCTCTCTTGTATACAGGACAGGATAGCCGTTTGCCTCCAAACGTGCACCGATATCCTTAACTAGAGCAAGTGTAACATCCTTTTCATACAGCTCCTCATAGGTACTTCCTGCATCATATCCGCCATGACCGGCGTCCAGAACAATAACGGGTGTCTTTGCCTTCTTACTGAATAAAGGGGCAAGAATAGGATTATCCGGAAAAACCTTCACACATATGATCAACAAGCCCAGTATGACCAGAAACTCCATCGCAACCACCATCAGCAGTCGAATCGGATTGAGTCCTCTTTTTTTCTTTCTTTGCTTTGCCACCGTGTCACCTGTCTTTCAAACTGATGTAATTATAGCAGATAAAACAGAAAATTCCTACCTTTTGCGTGACGGAAATGAGATGATTTGCGTTCTGATTCTACAAAACCTGTCCTATTCAGAATGTTCCTCCATATCCTCCTGAAACACGTTATCCTCAGTCACGATCAGTCTCTGCTTTCGCAAACGATTGTTCACAAATTCCGTGAAGAAGACATACAGACAGGCTGTTGTTGGTACCGCCATAACCATACCGAAGACACCCCACAGATCACCGAAAACAAATATACTGAGCAGCACCCATAGGCCGGGAAGACCCACTGAATTTCCAACTACACGCGGATAAATGACATTGTCCTCAAAGTAGCTGAGTACCTGATAGAATATGATAAACCAGACACTCTGTAAAGGATCCTTGGACAGCATCATAATCGCTCCGACACTCATCGCAAACATAGAACCGAACACCGGAACCATGGAACAAACAGCAATCAGGGTACAGATCAGCTCCGGATACGGAAACTGAAACAGGCGCATAAAGACATAGTATAAAACCCATAAAATACAGGCTTCTGTCAGCTGCCCGCCGATAAAGCTTGAGAAAATCCGATTGACACGTGCAGCATAGCGAAAGACTGTCTGTGAATTTCCATATCCGAGGAAGGCTGCTGTCACCTTGCGCATCTGGCGAATGAAGTTCTCTTTTCCGCTGAGCAGGTACAAGGAGAACATAAAGCCCGTAAAACCGACCGCAAAGCTGGATACAAATCCAGTGGCACTTGATACGATACCGCTCGCACTGCCGGATAACAGATTGATGATATTGGTAACGATTTTCTCCCAAGGCATCTGAATAAACTGTTCAACCTGCGTAATATCCTCAATTCGATAGTCTATATGAAAATATGCCAGCACCTCATCAATATTTTTCACAATATTCGTAAAGAAGGAGGTCAGATTTTCCATCAGCGATATCAGAGAATCAATAATGCTTGGCAGAATGATACTGCCGATGAGAATGATCAGAATCAGAGCAAGCAGAAACGTGAGAATCATGGAAATAACACGCTTTTTCTTTTGAAGAAAGGAATCCTGCTTTGTATGTCGAAGCAAAAAGCCTTCGATATGCTTCATCGGCAAATTTAAAACATAGGCAAAAACGATAGCATACAACAGGGATTTAAAAACGGATAATAGAAAATCAAAGCCGTTTTTTAAGTCCTGCAGATGCAGAAGAAAAAAGCCAAGTAAGAGAATGTACGTACTCAGATAAATCCAGGGTCGTATGGAACGTATGACGTCTTTGTCCCGAAAAGGCAGCTTCATGTGCATCCCTTCTTTCTTTTTGAAAAAAAGGACTGGACGTATCCAATCCTTTCTTTATGATTTCTTACATTTCTTCTTTTGCGATTGCAAGTAATCTCTTATGACGTTTCATAGCGTCCTTCTTTGTTTTCTCAAACATTTCGTACGCTGTTTCACCTTTTACCTTAGGCAGCTGGCTGTAACGAGTTTCTGTCATCATGAAGTCCAGCATCTTCTCATAATCAGGCTCCTTGGAGTCGATTGTCAGAGGAGTTTCTTTTCTTGGGTCATAACGATACAGATCGAAGTATCCACACTCAACAGCTTTTGCCTGTGTTCTCTGGTGGTTTGCAAGTCCGCCCTTGATACCGTGCTCAGCACATGGAGAGTAAGCCAGGATCAGAGATGGTCCATCATAGCTTTCTGCTTCCTTCAGTGCTTTCAGTGTCTGGTTTTTGTTTGCTCCCATAGAGATCGCAGCTACATATACGTGTCCGTATGCCATAGCGATCTGTCCCAGGTCCTTCTTCGCAGTTGTTTTACCACCTGCAGCGAACTTAGCGATGGATGCAGCCTGGCTAGATTTGGAGGACTGTCCACCAGTGTTGGAGTAAACCTCAGTATCCAGAACCAGAACATTAACATTCAGGTTGTTTGCCAATACGTGGTCTAATCCGCCGTAACCGATGTCATAAGCCCATCCGTCACCACCGACGATCCAGATAGATTTGGAGATCAGGTCAACGTCTGCCAGCTCTTTTACCATAGCGATATCAGATTTTGCAGCCAATTCCTTGATTGTCGGAGCAACTTCTCTTTCCGCATCACGATCACCGTGTACTTCCAGATATTTAGCAAATGCTTCCTTCAGAGCAGGCTCAACATTTTCCATGTTGTCTTCCATCGTCTTCAGGATTCTTGATTCCTTATAGTTCTGTGCAAGAGCCATACCATATCCGAATTCCGCATTGTCCTCGAACAGAGAGTTTGCCCATGCAACACCCTCACCATTGCTGTCGTTTACGAATGGCGTGGAAGGAGTTGAAGAACAGTAGATCATAGAGCATCCTGTTGCATTTGCAACCAGCATGTCATGACCGAACAGCTGAGATACCAGCTTATAGTATGGAGTTTCACCACAGCCTGGGCAAGCTCCGCTCACTTCAAAGTAAGGCATCATGAACTGAGATCCCTTAACGGTATCAGCCGGGAAGAATCCAGTCTTGTATTCTGTGTGCTTGAACAGGTAATCTGCCAATGGTTCTTCACCGAGTTTTTCGTTGATATCAACCATTTCCAGAGCCTTGTTACCAGCTTTACCAGGACACTCAACCGCACACAGACCACAGCCTACACAGTTTGCAGGAGTAACCTGGATACGATATTTCAGGTTTTCAACACCCTTACCCATAGGTGTAATTGTTTCAAATTCCATAGGTGCTGCAGCTACCTCTTCCTCTGTTAACAGGAACGGACGAATGGTTGCATGTGGACATACAAAGCTACAGATACCGCACTGGATACAGTTTTCAGGGTGCCATGTAGGTACCTGAACTGCAATGGTACGTTTTTCTTCAAATGCTACATTGTTGCGGATAGAACCATCCAGCAGGAAGTCTCCTGTGAATGCGCTGACAGGCATATCATAGCCCTCCAGACCGTTGATTACTGCAACATGGTTATCGAAATATTCGTCACCAGTCAGCTTACGGCTGGAATCAAATGGAAGATCAGCCCAAGCAGCATCCACCGTGATTTCTTCGATTCCGGCTTTACCGGCATCGATTGCCTTGTAGTTCAGCTGTACAACAGCATCACCCTTCTTAGAGTAGGATTTCTTCGCTGCTGCCTTCATCAGCTCAACAGCTGTATCATATGGCATGATCTGCTCATTCAATGCGAAGAATGCAGACTGCAGAATCGTGTTGGTTCTACGTCCCATACCGATTTCCTGAGCGATCTTAGTTGCATTGATGATGTAGAATTTTGCATGCTTTTTAGCAAGCTGAGCCTTCATACGGTTCGGCATGTGCTCAACGATTTCTTCCTTGGAGAAGGTAGTGTTCAGCAGGAAGCTTCCGCCTTCCTTGATGTCTTTCGCCATGTCATATTTGAACATGTAAGCATCCAGTGAGCAGGAAATGAAGTCTGCGTTACCGATATAGTAAGTAGAACGGATTGGAGAATTTCCAAAACGCAGGTGAGAACGGGTAACACCACCGGCTTTTTTAGAGTCATATGCAAAGTAAGCCTGTGCATACTGATCTGTGTTGTCACCGATGATCTTGACAGTGGATTTGTTTGCAGAAACCGTACCGTCTGATCCCAGTCCCCAGAATAAGCAAGAAGTGTAGTCAGCTGGAACGTGGAAGTTGGAATCTGCTTCCAGGCTCAGGTTGGTAACGTCATCAACGATACCGATGGTAAAGCTGTTCTTCATTTCATCCTTTTTCAGTTCATCAAAGACAGCTTTGATGTGGTAAGGCTGTGTATCCTTGGAACCCATACCGTAACGTCCACCGATGATTTCGATGTCTTTGTCCTTCAATGCAGACAGGATGTCCAGATACAGAGGCTCTCCCATGGATCCTGTTTCCTTTGTACGATCCAATACAGCGATTTTCTTAACTGTTTCCGGCAGTACAGCCAACAGGTATTTCACAGAGAACGGACGGTACAGGTGAACCTTGATCATACCAACCTTTTCTCCGGCAGCAGTCAATGCATCGATTGCTTCTTTAGCAGCCTCAGTTACAGAGCCCATAGCAACGATTACACGTTCTGCATCACTTGCACCATAGTAAGTGAACGGTGCATATTCACGACCAGTGATTTCACTGATTTTCTTCATGTAGTCAGCAACGATGTCAGGAATTGCATCGAAGTGTTTGTTTCTTGCTTCCACACCCTGGAAGAAGATGTCATCGTTCTCAGCACCACCGCGGGTTACCGGGTTTGTGTGAGGGTTTAAAGCGTTCTTGCGGAATTTTGCAAGAGCTTCCTTGTCAACCAGTTCCTTGAATACGTCTGTATCCATAACTTCGATTTTCTGAATTTCGTGAGATGTACGGAATCCGTCGAAGAAGTGCATGAATGGTACGGAACCCTTGATTGCGGACAGGTGAGCAACACCAGCCAGGTCCATAGCTTCCTGTACAGAATGAGAAGCCAGCATACATACACCAGTCTGGCGGCATGCATATACGTCTTCATGGTCACCGAAGATGTTCAGTGCTCTTGTAGCAAGTGCACGAGCTGCAACGTGGATAACGCCTGGCAGACACTCACCAACCATCTTATAGATGTTTGGAATCATCAGCAGCAGACCCTGGGAAGCCGTGAAGGTTGTAGCCAGAGAACCTGCCTGTAAAGCACCATGTACTGCACCAGCTGCCCCACCTTCGGACTGAAGTTCAGCAACTTTTACAACACTGTCAAAAATATTCTTGCGACCCTGTGTAGCCCACTGATCAACCACCTCAGCCATTGGTGAAGACGGAGTGATCGGGTAGATCGCAGATAGCTCGGTAAACGCGTACGCACAATGTGCGGCTGCAGTATTACCGTCCATTGACATAAATTTCTTAGTCATTTGTTTTCCTCCTTGCATAACTTACTTCTCTATTATAAAACTTTATCTTTGATTTTACTAGGATTTTTAAGCAATTTTTCGTTGGATTTCAAGGGAATTTTGTAATTATTTTGGGAATTGAAAAGTTTGCAACGCTTATTTTCACCACATGAAAGAAAATGTATATAAAATGAAAGAAAAGACCTGTTTTCAAGGTCTTTTCTCCTTCTTATTCAATTACAATTTTCACGGTATTTGCCGCATTGCTGCGATAAAATGCCGGTGCTTCTGTATTGATGACCACGACATTGTTCACCGTGCCGTTTATGATTTCCAATATGCCCTGCTCTGTTTCCGCTTCATTATTTATGATAAAGCTGACACTTCCCCTTCCGCTGGTTTCGCGAATCTGATAGGTTCCATACGGCAGGTTTTCCAGCTGCTCGGTGAAGTCATTATCCTTATCCAGCGTTACAAAGCGGTTAAAGGAGTCGGATGTGACCTGCATGACATAGGACTGTGTATCCGCAGGACGCTGCAGCTCTCCCTGCGCATTGCGAAGCTGCTTGGTCAGCTTCATTGTCCCGTTTTGTACACCGCTGGTGCGGTTGATGATACCGACGACCATCGTTGTCCCCGGCAGTACGGTAAATTTCGCCTCATCCACAAGCTCGGGTGAATTGACCAGATACTGTACCGGATAAGGAGAACCGATTTCCTGCACCTGATAGGCTCCGCTTGGATACGTTGTCAGTGACTGATGCCAGCTGTTATCCACATTCAGATCATACACCTCATCGATACCTTCCCCTGTAATGCGGAACTGGTACGTATCCGGTGCTGTCGGCGGCAGATAGTTGCCGTCATCATCCAGCATATACTTGAATACTTCGATCGTACTGCGGTTGACGATCAGCTCATTGATGACCTCCACAACATTGCTGGCGGCATCCCCCATGGTGATGGTGGCACTATCGGTTTCCGCTCCCCCGTTTACCCGATAGGTTGTGATGAACTGCTCATTATTGATTTCCCGGATACTGTAGGTTCCCTTCGGCAGATCATTGACCACATAGGTGAAGGAGTTGCCAAAGTTCAATTCCACACGGCGCATCGTCGTCATGTTGTAAATTTCCACGACATACTGATCGCCATCCGCCGGTCGAATCAGCGTACCGTTTGCCTGCTTAATGAATTTTGTAATTTCCAGCTTGCCATAGCTGCTGCGCTGGGCGTTGATAATGCTGACATTGTGTGCATCACGGCCGACCTCCACTGTAGCTGTGGAGCTTTCCTGAGCATCGTCTACAATATAGGTCACCTCATAGCCGCCCGGATTCTGTTCTGTAATCTGATAGGTTCCCGCTGTCAGATCGCGCAGTGTGGTCTTCCAGCTGTTGCTTTTCTGCAGAACAACGCTTGTCTGCATACCCGCACCGCTTACCGCAATGACAAAGCGCTGGGTATCATTCGGCAAGACAAGCTGTCCGCTGGCATTGCGGATAAACTTAGAGAGCGTGATGGAGCCGTTGCTTCCCCCTGCTGTATCAATCATCGCCACCTCATTGGCGTTCTTTTCCACATGCACGATGCCGTTTGCAACCTCACTGCCCCCGTTGATGATATACGTGACCTGATCATCGCTGTCCACCTCATCGATCACATACCAGCCATCCATCAGATCCTTGATAAGAATGCTCCAGCGATTGGCTGCATTCAGGGTAAACACCTCATTGTAGCCCGGCTTGGATACATGTACCCGGGTCACAAAATCCTGTGCGGGCCGTTGCAGCTTGCCATTTACCCGCATGAACTTTTCGATGCGGATACTGCCGAAGACCTCTTTCACCGTATTGATGATCTGCACCGTGCTGACATTGCCCTCCACATTGACAATGGCGCTGTTAACCTCACTTGCACCATTGACAATGTAGCTGACATCATAGCGGTCATCGACCTCATCCACAACGTACACACCATCCTCCAGAGAATCCACCAGCAGCGACCAGTTGTTTTCACGATTCAATGTGAAGACCTCATTGTAGCCCGGTCGTGAAATATGAATTCGGGAAACAAAATCCTCTTCCGGACGCACCAGATTCTGATTACGCCGCATATATTTATCCAGCTGAATGCTTCCTTTTCCGGGTGTCTGCGGTGTATTGATGATCTGTACGGTATTGCTGGTGCCATCCACGCGTATAACACCGCGGTCCACTTCACTTCCCCCGTTGATGATGAAGCTGACAGCATCAAGCGTTGTTGTTTCACTGATGACATAATCCCCCGCTGTCAAATCAGAGAGCACACGCATCCAGCGATTGGAGGCATCCAGTGTGATCAGCTCGTTAAACGAAGGCCCGGATACGAGGAAGACATAGGACGCATCCTTTTGCGGACGCATCAGCATGCCACCCTCACGGATATATTTGGCCATGGTGATACTGCCGTGCTCTTGCTGCTGTTCACGATTGATGATCTGCACCTGATGTGCACTATCATCCACTGTCACAACAGCACGATCCACCTGAGAACCGCCGTCAATAATATAGCTGACATCCTCATGATCCAGCTCATCGATGACATAGGTCGCCCTTGGTAACGGCCCGATTGTCTGCGTAAAGCTGTTTCTAAGGGAAAGCGTAAAGATTTCATTATAGCCCGGTGAGGATACATGAATGCGATAGCTTCCCGACTGCGGCTTGCTCAGCAGCCCCTGTGCATCCTCTACATATTTGCTCAATGTGATGCTGCCGGTATTGCCTGTCCCCTGTGGATTGATGATATTCACCGTATTGGCATTCTGCATGACATGAACGATTCCCCTTGCTAGCGGTGCCGCATTATTGACAACATAACGGACCCCCTCCTGCTCGCTTTCCTCAATGACCTCATACCAGCCGTCCTTCAGATTGCGCAGGCTGGCATAGAAATGATTTGCGTAATTCAGAAGAACTCTGCTTGTTTCCTCTTCTCCCTTGATGCGCACCCAGAAGCTGTCCTGCTCTGATGGATAACGGTAACACCCCTCCGTGTCACGAATAAGCTTACACAGCTCAATGCTTCCCTCATGCGGCTGCTTTTCCTCATTGATTACCTTGACATCCACGTTTTCCGCTTCCACATTGATGACAGCACTTTCTGCTTCCTTGCCCCCGTTGATGATATAGCTGACATCGTGTGTTGTATTCAGCTCACGCAGCTCATATACCCCCATCGGTAGATGCTCCAGCGTTTCCTTCCAGCGGTTGCAGGAATTCAGTGTAATGATCTGATGGAACGCTTCCCCCTTGACGTCCACCTCAAATTCCTCTTCCTGCTGCGGTTTCTTCAGACAGCCGCAGGATGCATCCCGCATGTACTTGGAAAGCGTGATGCTTCCCAATGCACATTTCATCACATTGACAGACTGTACATGCACATCACTGCATAACACGATCGTACCATCGCACTCGCGTGCATCGTCTATCAGATAATACAGCTCCTTGAATTGCGGATCCTCCTTCTGGATGACCTGATATTCCGCCTGTGGCAGCTCCACCGCCTGATGCCAGTGATTGCGTTCATTCAGCACGAAGGTCTTATCCATATGCTTCCCCTTTACTTGCATATGGAACACCATATCCTTGCTTGGAGCTGTCAGATCATCGTCACAGTTCTTAACAGCCGCCTCCAGATGCAGCTTCGCCACAGCCTCGCTTGCATTCAGCACGGTAATGTTTACTGTTTCATCCCTGACCTCAAAATACCCGCTATCCTTCGGACATTCCTCATTGATCTGATAACGGACCTCATGATCCCCCAGCTCGCGGATTTCATAAGCGCCGTTTGGCTGCCTGCAAAAGGTCGCTGTCCAGTCATTGCTTCTGTTCAGGACGCATTCCTGCTTTTCCTTATCATGCAGAAGCTGGATGCGGAAGGTGTCGTTTCGTTCCGGCTTAAAGCGTTCTCCGAATCCGTTTTCCATGCATTTGGTAACGGTGATGTCGGCACGGCGCGGCTGCTTGATCACAGCACAGACATCTACACATTCCCCGTTTAACTCGATGCAGACAACATCATCGAATACACACTCTTCAATTTCAAAGCGAACCGCACCGGCAGCAAGCACACGCAGCGTATAAGAGCCCGGCTGCAGATTTTTCAATGCATCGCAGAAGTCATTGCGGCTATTCAGACAGAGCGTTTCCTTGCAATGCTCACTGACGATTTCCACGCGCACCTCTTCCCCCGGACACAGATCACGGCGCACACCGTCCTCCTCCACAGCGGCACCAACACGGATGCAGCCCTTTGGACACGGTGTATTTACCATGGTGATGCAGACATCCTCATCACACACATCCACAACGGCAGACGCACACGGCAGATCGTTGATCAGCCAGCTGACCTCATAGCCCTCACATGGAACCTCGCGTACCTCATAATGTCCCTGCGGCAGATCGTACAGACGGACACAGAAATCATTTTCACTGTTCAGCTCGATTTTCTGTGTACACATATCACTTTCCACGATAGCGCAGAAGGCTTCACCATAGGATGGCATCATCAAATTACCATCCTGATCCGCGATCCGCTTCTCCAGCAGCATACAGCCGCAGCGCTCCTCTTCGTTGATGATCGTTACATGCATGCTTTCTCCCTCAAACAGGAAGTAACAGCTGTCATGCAGTTCCCCGTTGATATCATACACATGCTTACCGCCGCCCAGCTCACGCAGCTCATAATGCTGGTTGGTCAGATTGCTCAGGCAGATGCAGAAATCATTGCCTGCATGCAGCTCATACACCTCATGACAGTTCTTGCCCTTGAGCAGCACACGGTATACGGCATCCGCATCCGGCATGACGATACGGTTTCCATCCCGTATGCGTTTTTCAATCGTTACCACGCCCTGTCGCTGTTCACTGTTGATGATGTCAATATACGTATCATCGCGTCCCAGTGTGAAGCAGGCACGCTCGCAGCCTTCCCCATTAACGCGGTAGCGGACATTCCAGTTTTCATCGACCTCACTGATTTCATAGCTTCCCTCCATCAGATCATCGAAATATACACAGAAGTCATTGCGTGCACACAGGCGGTAGGTGCGGCTGAAGCCCTGTCCCTGTAACAGGAAGCGGAATTCATCCTGCGGACAAGGCATGAACAGCTCTCCATGCGCATCCTCAATATACTTGGTAACGCGGACACTTCCTGTGCAGTCGCTCTCCTGATTGACAATCAGAACCTCCACATCGCACTGTCCCAGCTCGACATTACCGAAGCTTTCCTCGCTGCCGTCTATGACGTAGCTGACGCGATAGCCCAGATTATCCTTCTGCACAATACGATAGCGTCCCTGCGGCAGCTGATCCAGAATCACACACCAGTTGTTTTCCGCACGCAGACAGACGTGCTCACTGCACTCTCTACCCTCGACCAGGATATCCAGCAGCATACCTCGGGATGGTCTTTGCATGTCCCCATTGCAGCAGCGAACAACACCACGCAGCTTCAGCATACCGCTGTTGCGGCGGCGGTTGATGATGCTGACCTCCTGATTGGATCCATCCATGTACACGATGGCATCGCATTCATCCTGCTGATTGACGATATAGGAAACATCATAATCATAGCTGTCCAGCTCCGTAATCCGGTATTCTCCTGCCGCAAGTCCCTCCAGCATGACACACCAGTTGTTTCCGGCCTTTAACAGATACGTTTCCTTGAAGCATGCGCTTTCCACACAGACTTCAAATTCCTCATCACGCCCCGGCTTGACCAGCTCACCGCTTCGTGTTTCTTCAAATTTACAGATTTTCAAAACACCGCAGCTGCTCTTCGCTACACTGTTGATGATACGGATTTCATTTTCACAGCAGTCATCGACAACAAAACGGGCATGACGGCACTCCCGTCCGCAGTTGACCTGATAGCTGACCTCATACTCACACGGTGCATCCTCCCGCACCTCATAGCTGCCGAAGCGAAGATCATCAAAGCACATGCACCAGTCGTTATCCGCATTCAGCTCAAAGCAGCGTTTACAGAAGTAGGAGCTGAGGGTCACAGAAAAGCACTGATGCTTCTGCGGCTTAATCAAGTCACCGAATTCATTACGCACATATTTGCAGATGCTAACCGTACCCGCATTGCGTTCCTCATTGATGATTGATACACAGAAGGCATTGTCGCCGTGGATGCGGATACAGGCGCTTGTACTCTCTCTTCCCCCGTTGATAACATAGCTTGTCGTATAATCGGTATTACAGCTCACTTCCTCAATGACATATTCCCCATCGCACAGATTGGCGATATCCACGCAGAAGTTGTTGCTGGCATTCAGATTGAAGGTTTCATTCATACCGCAGCCGCTGACCATGACCATGAACTGCAAATCCTTTGATGGTTTGGCAACACTGCCGTCACAGCTGCGAATAAACTTGCAGATGCGAAGCGGAGAGGTCATACCTTCACAAAGCCCCATATTCTGCTGCGAATTGATAATCATAACCGATGCCTGATCACAGTCGTTCAGCTCTACATTGGCATAGCACTGCTCCTCATGACCATTTACGATATAAACCGGATTTGCTTCCATCGGATCACTCAGCTCACTGATATCATAATAGCCCGGCAGTAATCCGCAAAGCATGGCACAGTAGTCATTATCCTCGCTCAGCTCAATCAGACGATCATCGCTGTCAGAGATAATGCGAACCTGGTAAACCTCACCGCAGCCTGGCTTGCACAGGTGTCCGTTTTCCATACGGATATACTTTTCGATTTTCAATACGGTATCTGCACGAAGTTCATTGATCATGACGAGTTCATTCTCCTGCGGCAGCAGATCGAAGCGGCCATCCGAGGTTTCTCCCTCATCATTAAATCTCCAGCGGGTCAGATACCCTGTACACCCGCTTTCCTCAACCATAGTATAGCCTGGCAGCAGGTCACAGATGGTTTCCTGAAAATCATTGGATGCATCCAGAGTGACACACTGCTCCTGCCCATTCTGCATGACATGCAGGGTAAATGCCATGTCCCTCTGAAATTCCAGCGGGTCCCCATTCATATCTACTAATTTCTTTACGACATGCAGCTGTGTCTCACCCAGCTGCTGATTGATGATGCGGACCGTGCGGTGAGAGGTCGTACTCGTGAAAATCACCGTGGCATAGTCCTCCTGCTGGATTTCCTCATCTACCATGTAGGTAATGTCCACCTCATCCCCGTTGATCATCTGCTGTCCGCTTTCATCCGTCTGTACAATGACGTGCTGTACTGCCTGGATATCGGAAATCGTGATTTTTCCAATACCGGTAGCCGGATCGATGGGTACATCATAATAACAGCATTCGTTCTGGGAGTGACAGACCTTAACATGACGCATTCTGCGTATGTCTCTGGCACTACCGTCACGCATCCTCTCTTCTATGACAATATCCATGCTCGCATTTTCTATGCACGGCTGTGCCGTTTCCAGAAGGCTGACAGGCAGCATGCGGTAAAAGACGTTCCATAAGCGTTTGCTCATCTTTATCCTCCTTCTTCATATAAGCGATTCATTTCTTATACATTCTAGTATATGAGCCCACATGGAAATTGTTCTACAAAATAAAAGAACCGTTAATTCATCAACGGTTCCAGCTGCAGCAGCACATAGGGCTGCCCCTCAATTTTGATTACATGTACACGCAGTACAGCATAGGTATTCTTCATGTGCAGTGTTACAACAAACGGGATATCATATTCATTATTCATCACGATCACCTGCTTTATCGTATGTAAAAACCTTAAACGTGTACATCCTCATCGTAGATACACACCATAAAGGTATAGTAGAATACCAGCACCAGACACATGACAACACCATAGACAACAGATACAAGAAAGGCAGGCAGAAGCTGTATATTGTCAAACAGGGAAAGTCCCAGCTCCATCGCATCCATGAATGGATTGCTGCGGGTCATGATATCCACGACACCGCTGTTTGCAGCGAACAGGGTTCCATATTGGAAAAAGGCATTCATGAACGAGGTATAGGCAAAAGCAATTAAAAAGATAACCAGCATACTGTAAAAGGAAGAACGGTAATGCCGAATGATTTTAACGAAGGCATCCTTTATGATGAGAAACGGATTTCGCTGCCCGTCATAAATGGCAAAGCAGGCAAATACCTGCACCGGAATATAAAACATCATCAGCACAAGCATGATGGGAGTCAGTATGGTATTGATACTGCTCATATCCGCTAACATCAGCTGAAAGGAAAGCCAGCTGCTCCCCACCATTACGGCAAACAGCAGGGTCTGCACGCCGATAAGAGGAAACATATAGTCCTTCATCGTAAGTGGACGAGTGTCCTCCCGTTTGGTACGGATAAACTGAAACATGACAATCAGATATACATAGGCAGCCACAACGACAATCAGATAGAGAAACAGGTAGGATACCAGCATACTGCCTGAGCGGCTGACAACCGAGATCCCCATACTGTAAATCGAGCAGTACAGAATACTGAGCAGCATCAGCATAATCAGCAGGCTGGCAATACGTTCTCTTATATTGGTAAATGAAAGAAAGTCTTTCCAAGTTTTCATAATATCACCTCAGGTATAGGTTATTCTACCATATTTCATGTAAAATGGGAAATGCTAAAAGGATAAGTTTGGCACTGTGTAGGCGGTGCTCAGATATGAATAATTACCATAGTTGAATTTTTATTGCTCATTCTTATCTTTAGCGTCTAAGATTTCCTTAATATGTAAAAAATCCTCCTGCAAGCCACACAGGAAGACTTCAGTAAACAGGATACGCATGTATATCCTGTATTTTATTGATATCACGCATGAACGTACATCTCAACCTGCTTTCCCCGATGCGCAAGTCCTATTTTGATAACATTTTGTATATCGTGATCATATTTCTTGTCTATGATTTGATCACATGCAAGCTTCGCCAATTTTGTAAGGTCAATAGTTTCGTCCTTTGTATATTTCAGTTCAAATAAAAGTGAGGGTTCTCTACTGGTTTTGTTGCTTAACAAAATGTCATACCTACCTTCCCCATGCTCCCGATTGCTCGAAATTTCATAAGCATTTCCCAACCGCATAAGAAGCCCCAATAGAAGCGTCTGGTAAGAATTCTCATTTACTAAATCAAAATAACTTATAGTATCCATCAGAATTTTACGATATCCGTTCAAAAACCCTTTCCAGTCTTTTTGAAGGAGCTTATCAGTTAAAACATCGATACTATTCTCATCTACATGAAGATAATGTGCTGTGATCGCACTAAATTCACTCATGATTTCTTTATTAGGAATTCTTAATTCATATCTTCCAAGTAATGAATCAAGCGTATCCTGTACTGTTAGATATCCGGCATTCAGGCACTGCCCGCCTGAGGCGCAAACAATCCCCATAAACTGCTTGTTTCCTTTAGCTCATAAAAAGATGTTTCGAAATTTACAAGTGTTCTTACTGTTCCGATCCTTATCAATTCTTCATATCCCTCTTTAAATGAAGCATCACAATCTTTCATTGCCACTTTTATCATTTTATTAGAACTGGTATTCACCCAGTAAGGCATCAATACTTTGCGATCCGCATAATTAATAATGGACCAGGGATTAAAAATGTCTACGCCTCCCATATTATAACCGTCATATAATGAGCGTACTTCATCCGTATACTTTAAATCATAATATGCTAACAAATCTTTAACTTCATTCTTTGTAAACCCAAAATATTCTGCATATTCTTTATCCTTTACTGTACATACAAGCAGATTATTTAAATCAGAGAAAATGTTCTCTTTCGCAACGCGCTGTATGCCTGTCAACATAGCAAATTGTAAATCATCACTTGTTTTCAAAGCCGTATGCAGGAGTGCTGATAAGGCACCGCTCACTTCTTTATAAAATCCCTGTGTATGGGCTTCAATGAACGGTGTGTCATACTCGTCTATAAATAACATAACCCGCTTTCTGTAATATTGATGACATTTTTTCATCAAGAAGCTGATAGCATGGTCAACTGGCTCCAAGTTTTCGTCTTCAAGATCAGATAATCCCCGTAAAATCAAATCAAATTTAGGCTTTTCAAACATACTGAGTTTTTCTAAAACACATGCATATTCATCATAAACATTTAATAATTGCTCCTTTATAGATTTTACTATTCTCCTCTTAGATTCTTTTGCATCCGCAAAAGATAAAAATATTGTTGGATACGTATTTATACAGGAAGCATACTCTGTTTTCATGATTGCTGAAGCTTCAAAAATGCTAGCCGAATTCTTGGTAACATTAAAAAAATCTGAAAGCATGCTCATATTAATCGTCTTCCCAAAGCGCCTCGGTCGTGTAATCAGAGTAACAGTTGTTTTTCTTTCCAGAAACTCCGCAATCATCATGCTTTTATCAACTGTGTAATAATCTTCAATTCGCAGTTTCTGATAACCGTTAACTCCTATTGGTATGGCTTTTTTCAAAATATCACCGCCTTCAATATATATTATACCTGAATTTCATGATTCAGACATCCTAATCGAGGAAAAGGATTCATAAATCACCGTACTGCTAAAGCATATTAGTCCAGTTCTTTTCAATGTATCACTAGATATCTGTATCATAGCATGAATTCATCGCTTTATGGCGAAAAATCAATAAATTGTGGATTTTAATGCACTATAATTAAACTTTTCAACACCATGGTAAATCAAAGTATTATTTTGAAAATCAATCTTCTAGTATAGAATTACTATATGTAAAAAAATCCTCCTGCCCATATTGCAGAAAGATTTGTACTGCCTTATTTTATATTGATCCAGCGATCCTTACCGTCCTCATACACATTTGCACTCAATAAATATAAGGGAACCAGTAAATAAAACTGTACCACATAATACAAGCCATAGATGCCAATGATACTGATCAGCGCCTGTGTATTCTTTGCAGCACTTGTGAATACCTCCATCAGATTGTTACTGATATCATTTCCCAAAAAGGATGTTACCACAAGCAGAATACCGATTTGAGCGATAACAAACCAAAGCATATATACAAGGGAGCCGCGAAGAATCACACGGATTTGTTCCCACAGCAACTGAAAGCTCCCCATCACAAGTGCTTTGATTCGGGTAACACCATCATATACACCATAGGCAATCAGTGCATTCCACAAAATAAAGAAGACATTCAGTACACTCATGCCCACATAGTACAACGGTGGAACCATGATGAGAAACGTTGCCACGGTACTGACCAACAGCTGAATCAAGCTCACAATCAGTCCTGCCAGAATCAGATACACAAAGCGGGAAGCGCCGTATCGCATATCCTTTACACCAAAGGATTCATTACGCACCCTTTGAATAAACAGAAACAGAATCACATAGTTGACCAGTGAAAAAAACAAAGAGAGAAGAAAGCTTAAAATGGAATACACCAGCGATTTGGCATCCATCACAAAAACCAGAGAATCCTTACACAGGGATATGAGCAGGCTGGAAACAAGCAGAATGGCAAACAATCGTAAATGATGCCCCTTCAGCTGTGCAGAAAGCTGTTCCTTATATTGTTGATATGTTTTCATAGTTACCTCCATATGACCCGCTGCAAACGGGCTTTGATGCTTGAACTTCTGAAAGCCTCCGGTTTTACCCGGCTTCCACATTCATAATACAAAACATTATACGAGAAAGCGAAAAGAAAAGCAACCGCTCAAAGAGCATGCTGCTTGGTGATTTCGGATTCCCTTATGGGAGTGGCATATTGCAAAAAGTATTTTTCAACCTTTTTGCGTGACACGCATTTCAAAGAGATGCACTGATGATTCTTCAATTCGATATTCAATACATCCAAATCATTGCGGCTGGAGGTGATCGACCATTTAGCTACATCCTGCCAGAACAGCAGAAAGCACTCCTCCTTGCCATTATTGAGATAGAAGACTGCATAGCTTTCATAAAATTCAATCAGCACGACATCCTTCACAAACAATAGGCAATACAGAAACAGAAAGGTTATTACGATTCCTATCAGATAGACACGGGTAAACAGCAATGCAATCCCGATGAAAAGGAATACGGCAATGATCAGATACGGCTTTGCATTGATCTGATCGATTTTTCTGCCGTCTGTGGGCAAATTTCTGATTTTTAGCACCTTACTTTTTACGTTCACGTTCGACACCTTCTTATCTAGAAATTATTATATATGAAATAATTATTATATCAATATAATCACACAATTCCACTTATTTCTTATATATATTTCGCATATTTCCATGTATAATATTCCTATGTCATCACACAGAAAGGACGTGTTTTCATGTTTGACATTCTGAAGGATATCGATCAATGGGGAAAGGGCTCCCTGTTCAAATACGGCTTCCTGCAAAGCCTTATCATCATGCTGATTTTTTTGTTATGTGCCTGGCTTTGCAAACGGGCGATCAACCGCTGGATACGTAAAAAGGAAATCGTAAATGCGAAGTTTATTATGCGCATTGTCAAAATCACCCTATACACCATAGCCATATACGGCTGTCTATCTCTACTGACCCCCTTCGAAAGTGTGCTTGGTAAAATCTGGGGAAGTGCAGGTATCATCGCGGTTGTATTAGGTCTTGCAGCTCAGGAATCCATGGGTAATTTTGTAAACGGACTGCTGATCACCACCTTTAAGCCATTTAAAATCGGTGACCTTGTAAAGGTCAACAATGGTGAATATGAGGGCTATGTGGTCGATATCTCCCTGCGTGACACGGTGATACGTACCTACGAAAACACAAAGATCATCATACCAAACAGTACGATGAACAAGGCCGTGCTGGAAAACGTAAGTTTGACCAATCATACAAAAGGCAATTTTTTAACTCTGGATATCGCTTATGAAAGTGATCTGGATAAGGCGATGAATATTATGAAGGAAGAAATCATGCGGCATCCCGCCTATGTGGATCCCCGTACAAAGGAGGAGCTGCAAAATCATGTGGAGCCGGTCATCGTTCGCCTTACCTCCTTCAACGATTCATCCCTGACCCTGCGTGCCACCGTATATTCACGTGATAACTCAGAAGGCTTTGCCATGCTGTCCGATCTGCGCATCGCAATCAAAAAGCGCTTTGATCAGGAAGGTATTGAATTTCCCTATCCGCACCGAACAATTATTTATAAAGAAAAAAGCGAGGGTATTGCAGATAGGAAGTAGCAGCCTGCGCATAGGAGAAAAGCATCCCGATTTCCATAATGGATTTGGGATGCTTCTTTTCTTTATTTCCCTTTTCTGCTCTTGCGAACACTCTTGTCGTGGCTTCCGGCTGCACGTCTGCTTGGACGGCGCTGGGAAGAAGAAGCACTGCTATCATAGCTTCTGCTGCGTCCACCCTTACTATAGCCACCCTTGGCTCCGGTTCCTCTTCCATTGGAACGGCTGCTGTTTTTACGCTTTGGTGCACTGTCAATCTCCACCATGACTTCCACACCGCGGATATGACTGCGCTGCATGTTGCTTAATACAGCGTCTACCTTGCTGGCTTCCACATCTACCAGAGTGAAATCCTTGCGTACATCAATACGTCCGATGGCTTTTCCATTCAATCCGGATTCCTCAATGATTGCCGCTACAATATTCCCCGGCTGCACCCCATTGTTTCTTCCAACATTGAATTTCAATGTAATAGCATCAAATGCAGATGCATAACGCTTCACATCCTCATCCGCCTCGATGTCGATGATTTCATTCTTATAGGTCATGGAAATCAATGCGGAAATGATGTTTTCCAGAGCGATTCCCTCTGCCATCAGTTCATTTGCAATCTCCATGCTTTCTTCTGTGATACCCTCGTCACATGCTTCCTTCACCTTAGCGACAAAAGCATTGCGGTTTGCTTCCATCATCTGTGCGCTGGTTGGCAGTGCATGACGGACAATGTTGGTTTTCGTATAGCGAATGATGTCACGGATTCCCGCACGCTGCTTTCCTCCGCTTACCAAAGTAATCGCAAGTCCCTTCTTGCCGGCTCTTCCGGTACGACCGACACGATGGATGTAATATTCGTTATCCTGTGGAATATCAAAGTTTACAACCAGATCGATATCATCCACGTCGATTCCGCGGGCTGCGACATCCGTAGCAATCAGAATCGGATAATTTCCGGAACGAAACTGCTCCATAACACGGGAACGGAATTCCTGCTTCATATCTCCATGCAGAGAAATAGCCTTAATATCATGCTTATTCAGCTCATCACACAACTCATCAACCATTTTCTTCGTATTGCAGAAGATCATGCACAAATCCGGATCGTAGTGAGACAGCAGCACACGCAATGCATTTGCTTTTTTTCCACGCGGTGCATCATAATAAATCTGTTCTACTGTATCAATGGTACGCTGTGCGGATTTGATTTCCACACGTACCGGATCATTCTGGAATTCCTTTGTAATGCGCAGAATTTCCGCAGGCCATGTTGCTGAGAACAGAATCGTCTGATGCTCGTTGCCCTCCGGCATCATGGACAGGATTTCTTCAATATCTTCCTTAAAGCCCATGTTCAGCATCTCATCCGCTTCATCCAGAATCACCATATTGGTATTATCCAGCTTCAGTGTGCGACGGTTCAAATGATCCATAATACGGCCCGGTGTACCGACTACGATACCGCAGCCTCTTTTCAGAAGCTGAATCTGACGGTCAATCGGCTGACCTCCGTAAATCGGAACAATCTTAACGCCTTCCTTATACTTTGAAAATTTTCTAAGCTCGGTAGCTACCTGAGTTACCAGCTCTCTAGTTGGACAGATGATCAGTGCGTTCGGATATCTTGTTCCCTGACATACTTTCTCAATCGCCGGGATACCGAATGCAGCAGTTTTACCTGTTCCTGTATTTGAACGACCAAGCACATCCTTGCCCTCCATAATAAGCGGAATGGATTGTGCCTGAATATCGGTTGCATTTTCATATCCCATTTCTTCAACAGCCTTCATTACCTCGCTGCTGATCTGTAATTCATTAAATGTTGTCATTGTTACCTTCTTTCTATCATTGCAGGTTAAAAACTCGTAATAACTTACTAAGTTTACCATATGATGGTACATACGTCAATTTATAATTCTATCATCCGTCAGTTTTCCCATATAAAGCAGCTGCATTCCATAAATTAAAAAAACAGTGCCATGCACTATTTTCTGTTATCTATGCCATCCTGCGGTAGCAGTCCTCCAGACGCTCCACGAGACGATCCTTAGAAAGGTCAAGCACAAAGGACAGCTCCTCACAGAGCACACCCTCGATTCGGGAAAGGCATTCCTGATAACGGATTCCCTTTTTCCCCTCGGCATATTTCCAGTACAGCAGACCGATCAATAGTTGTACCTGCTGTTCCAGCTTATAATCAACGATGCTCTGCTGAATCTGCATAAGTGTCAGACTTGCAGGAAGAGTGGAGCTCTGTTTGGGAGAGAACAGCTTCTTCAAAATAAGATCTGCCTCATCACTTTCCATCAGGTTTCGCACACCTACCAGCGGCAGGCTTTTGAATGGTATGGAACAGGTACTTCCATCCGCAGCCGTAATCACCATACGCTTTTCTTTTTTGTCGATGCCTGTGACATCACAGATGCCCAGGTTTGGATGAAATACCTTTTCTTCGTAGTTTACCATGTTATATACCTCGATACCCTCAGTCTATGCTTTTTTTCGTGAAAAGTCAAACGATTATCAAAAGAATGCAATGCCGGATGCATCGCAGGCATAAGCAAACCGACGAAAGAGGAAGGCTGATGCATTGGTTCAAAAGGAGGATAAGAATAACGATTATACGCAGCATTTCACTGCTATGTATTCCTACAATGGCAGTAGGCAAGGCGCCCATCGCCTTATAACCTTATATATATCTGAAAGCATACCTCAACCCATAAGGCACGAAAAGCGACATGCAGCCTGTCGAAGAGCTCCTGCTGGAAAATTCTCATATGAAACATCCTTTCGTGCAGCGAAGCGTCCCCTATATAAGCACAGATCGTTATTCAGTGATAAGGCGACACCATCACAATCAGATAGCATAGAGCAGATTGGTACACCGTCCCTGTTTTGAAAAAGCATAGAAAGGTCCAGAAATAACCATACCTTCCCTTATCCCATGAAGATGCTGCATTTGTTAATCAAATTCTGAGGGAGTCTTGTATAAACGATATGTGATAGCATAGCTGATCATAATCCTTACGGACTTGCAGCTCTATGATTTTCGTTATGCTAAATCGCTAAATATAAAAAGCATCCCATTTTGCAAATAATTACGAAAGTTCTTGCTTTTCTCATTTGCTGTGTTATAATTTCGAGTTTTACACTTGTAACGATGAAAGAAGGCCCTAAGCCCTTTAGATAAAGGACTTAAGACCTTCTTTTGCTATTCATTCAGTTTCGTACTTTTTCTTGAATTTACTACTCGTGAAAATTTC
>NZ_JANGCA010000170.1:0-712 GCF_024463855.1 Clostridium sp. DFI.1.208
ATGGCGCAAATATCTATGCACCTGCCGCAGGGATCGTCTATGAGGTATCTAACGATTGTCCGCCAAGCGATGGTTATTTGGGGAATTCCTGTCCCTATAGCGGAGGCTATATCGGTGGTGGAAATTACGTCATGCTGAAGGTCACCAACAAGAAAGAAGATTATTATATCTTCTTATGCCATATGAAAAGGACCCTAGTCAGCAAGGGACAGAAAGTAAAGAAAGGCCAAAAGATCGGCGAACAGGGACATAGCGGTAACAGCACGGCATCGCATCTACATATCGAGATCCACAAAGGGACTGCGCATATCGCAACGAAGGATGGACTCGTCGATCCTGAGAAGATCATGAACTTTAAAAAACGATGAGGAAATGGAAGGTGATCCGAATTGATAAAGAAGAAGGATGTCATCCTATCAGCCGTATGCATCTGTCTGGGTGCAGGAATAGGGTTTGGTACGAAAAGTATGCTTATGGAAGAAAAAGAACAGGAGCCTGCAGTTTCAGAGGTCCAAAAGCAGAGGAACTCTACGAAGGATGATAGTGAAGAAAAGACAAAGCTAGTAGATGCAGAGCAGAAGGAAGCTCCTGAGCGTTATACAGAACCGGCAGTACGATATATCAAGGTGATGAAGAGCGGAAGCTCAACAGATATCTATTACGAGCGTCTGGATAAAGTAAAGGATATACTGAGTGACAGCATGTATGAGAC
>NZ_JANGCA010000171.1:0-690 GCF_024463855.1 Clostridium sp. DFI.1.208
AAGGGAACATATGAGCATAACGATAGGTGATCTTTACGCTTTCATGGCCAACACGGTTGGCAATATCAACAGCAGAGAATCCCATTTCGATCAGCAATGATACATGTGAGTGTCTAAGATCATGGATACGAATCCTTTTGACTCCGGTTTCCCTGCATCCTCGATCCATTTCATGGTGCATGCCGGATTTAGTAACTGTAAAGATTCGGTTATTTGGTTTAAGCTCGTATTGCCTGGATAAATAGTCTACCATTTCATCTGCCAGGAAATCTGGCATCTGGACAACACGGTTACTTTTGATGGTTTTAGGATCTGTTATTACATCCTCGCCTTTGATGCGTTGATAGCTTTTGTTGATCCGAACGGTTTTCTTGTCAAAATCAAAATCAGAAGGCGTTAATGCCAGCATTTCGCCAAGTCTTAATCCGCACCAGTAAAGCATTTCAAATGCCTGGAAGATTCCATCCTTTTTCATCATGGCTTTGGAGAAGGTCATGTATTCCTCTTTGGTCCAAAACTGCATTTCACCATTTGTTTCCTTTCCCATATTGCCGGCAACTCTAGCAGGGTTGCTGCTCAAGCCATAATAGCGGACGGCATAATTGAAAATTGCACTCAGTTGGTTATGCAGTGTTTTTAGATAGGTGGGGGAAAACTCCTTATCCGTTTTGGTAGTTTGCTTCATCATCT
>NZ_JANGCA010000172.1:0-690 GCF_024463855.1 Clostridium sp. DFI.1.208
AGATGATGAAGCAAACTACCAAAACGGATAAGGAGTTTTCCCCCACCTATCTAAAAACACTGCATAACCAACTGAGTGCAATTTTCAATTATGCCGTCCGCTATTATGGCTTGAGCAGCAACCCTGCCAGAATTGCCGGCAATATGGGAAAGGAAACAAATGGCGAGATGCAGTTTTGGACCAAAGAGGAATACATGGTCTTCTCCAAAGCCATGATGAAAAAGGATGGAATCTTCCAGGCATTTGAAATACTTTACTGGTGCGGATTAAGACTTGGCGAAATGCTGGCGTTAACACCTTCTGATTTTGATTTTGACAAGAAAACCGTTCGGATCAACAAAAGCTACCAGCGAATCAAAGGCGAGGATGTAATCACTGATCCTAAAACCGTCAAAAGTAACCGTGTTGTCCAGATGCCAGATTTCCTGGCAGATGAAATGGAAGACTATTTATCCAGGCAATACGAGCTTAAGCCAAACGATCGCATCTTTACAGTCACCAAATCTGGCATGCATCATGAAATGGATCGAGGATGCAGGGAAACCGGAGTCAAAAGAATCCGCATCCATGATCTTAGACACTCACATGTATCATTGCTGATCGAAATGGGATTCTCTGCTGTTGATATTGCCAACCGTGTTGGCCATGAAAGCGTAAAGATCACCTATCGTTATGCTCATATGTTCCCTT
>NZ_JANGCA010000173.1:0-682 GCF_024463855.1 Clostridium sp. DFI.1.208
GATATGAAGACGAAGGAATTCGTCGGCAAGGCGGCAAGTACGCTGTCCATCACGATAAAGGAATAGAGGAAAGAGGACCTATGGAAGAACGAAAAAAGGACGAAGGAAAGAAGTACAAGCACCTGTCGATGCTGTTGCTGCTCCTGCTGATCATCTGTCTGTGTGTCGGAGGCTGGCTCTTCTACAACAGCTGGCTGGACGATCAGAACAAGCTGGCAAGGGAGCGTGACGCACAGGAAGGCTATCTTCCCGGCATGACAGAGGAAGAGATCCAGAAGATGCTGGACGACAAGGTGGCAGAGGGAAGCGTACAGATCAATATGAACTCCAAGCTGGTATTCAAGGATGGAAAAGCGAAGGGCTATGTACGGATCGTGAACTCCCCGAACAATCATTACAAGCTGGTGGTGGAGATGATCCGCAAGGATACGTCGGAGACGATCTATCAGACAGGAGCGATGGATCCGGGGAACTATCTGGAACAGGACCGTCTGGATGTCGATCTGCCGAAGGGGGACTATCCGGTAAGCATCCATTTCCGCAATTATGACAGAAAGAGTGAGCAGTTCGTAGGAGAGGCAGTGACGGAGAATGTCGTACACATACTGAACTGAGAGGAGGTGTAAAGACATGAAGAAGGCAGCGATCCTGCTCATGATCCTGATGACGATGAGCCTGCAGA
>NZ_JANGCA010000174.1:0-670 GCF_024463855.1 Clostridium sp. DFI.1.208
GAAAGGTTTACCATAAGAAATCAGATGAAGTCGTAGTAGGTAGAAATACTGAAGGACTGAAACGTTTATAGAGTGCAAATCACTATAAGCAATGTTTGGATAGTCCGAAAATGAGGATAGCCTAAAACTATGAAACGTAATCATAAATGGTAAAAGTAATGGGGATGTTTCCAAATAGATGTACGAATAGAGGAGGAGCAGCAAATGGAATTGATGGAAGAGATTTTAAGTGAAGAGAATTTACAAATGGCAATCAAAAAGGTCAAACAAAACAAAGGAGCACCAGGAATAGATAAAATGAGTGTGCAAGAAGTCGAACAATGGTTTGAACAATATCAAGAAGAAATTATTTCTAAGATAATGAACAAGCAATATCGACCAATGCCTGTTAAAAGAGTATATATTCCAAAACCAAAATGGAAAACAAAGAGCATTAGGAATTCCAACAGTAGTAGACCGAGTAATCCAACAAGCTATGTCTCAAGTATTAAATAAAATCTATGAGCCAATATTCAGTGAACACAGTTTTGGATATCGCCCAAGAAGAAATGCACAAATGGCAATGGAAGAAGTATTACAATACTTAAATGAGGGATATGAATGGATAGTTGACTTAGACATTGAGAAATTCTTTGATACTGTAAATCAAGATAAGTTAATTTCAATCTTA
>NZ_JANGCA010000175.1:0-664 GCF_024463855.1 Clostridium sp. DFI.1.208
GAAATTTTCACGAGTAGTAAATTCAAGAAAAAGTACGAAACTGAATGAATAGCAAAAGAAGGTCTTAAGTCCTTTATCTAAAGGGCTTAGGGCCTTCTTTCATCGTTACAAGTGTAAAACTCGAAATCATAAAGCAACAGTTAATGCAAGCCCTTTCACACAAAAAAATGAAATCTCTTCCCTTATGGTCAAGAAGATGACTTATAATTTACATCTTGCCTAATCGTGTTCTTATGGGTTACTATATTCATTCAACTACAAAGAAAGCCATGATATAGAGCTTCAAAATAGAGATGACTGCAACTACGTTTTGTGACAGATAAATTCTTCATATCATAAGAATTCTGTTCTATACTGCTTTTATAATCTCCAAAACCTATACTGAGAGCGCGACCTTCCAGAGTATGATTACTGAAGATACTGGCAAATCATACTATTCAAGTATTTCCGCCCGATGTATTCATGCAAGATTCATTTTTTCTTATGATGCCTCAAGGAGGAACAAACTCTATCAATACAGAAAAAGAGCTGTGCTTGTACAGCCCAATGGCATCAACCTAAGGAAATGTGGTTGATGCCATTTTTAAATATTGTGTCTTAACTACAAAATAACTGAAGGAATCATATTTTTTGGTACACAAAAACTCATTGATTATGCGTTAGA
>NZ_JANGCA010000176.1:0-645 GCF_024463855.1 Clostridium sp. DFI.1.208
CCCCACCGGATAACGGTTTATCTGCATAGATGATTGTGCGCAGCTTGTCATCACCATTGACCCATTCGTCATCGATCGTGACCTTCACGACTTCATCGGATAACTGATAACCGGCCGGTGCTTTCGTTTCTTTGATGAAATACGTACCGTAGATCAGATCATCGAACAGTGCGATTCCATTCTTCGTATCTGTCTTTGCAGCGCTGATCTTCTTCGTGCACGCTGCATCACTGTACAACGTGAACTCTGCGACCTTCAGGATGTCCTTATGATCATAATAATCGACCTTATTGACTTTGATATAGGAGCGGATCATTTTATCTTTCATCGTGACCTTCTGGCCGTCTCCTGCGGTAAAGGTGATCTCTTCTGCAATCTCATATCCATATGGTGCAGAGATTTCTTTCATGACATATGTTTGACCCTCACTCAGTCCTGTGATCGTGTGCTGCTCTTCTGTGGATACCCACTGATCTATGATATTGCCATCTTTGTCAATGATCTGCAGTTTGGCACCAGGTAATTCTTTTTCGCCGGTCTCATCGACTTTAGAAAAGTGCATCTCTGTTTGTCTGTTGCTCATGTCGATCGTCTGTACATCGTTCGTATCACGTACGATGAAGATGATATCCTCAGCTTTTGTAT
>NZ_JANGCA010000177.1:0-640 GCF_024463855.1 Clostridium sp. DFI.1.208
GAATTTACCGTTAAATCCAAAAAGGATATAGATGCATACGGAAGTTGGGAAAAAGCTCCTATTGCTAAAAATGCAAAGGGACAGACAGCAAAAGTCCTTGTGACTGATAAAAATGGACAGGCGGTATCTGATGAGCTTCCTTATGCTACGTATGTTGTGCGTGAAACTAAGGTCCCGGATGATCACTATAAAGTTCCTGATTTTACAGTAACTATTTCTGAAGATAGCCGTGATCCTCAGCCTTGGCGTATCTTTAATGATGCAAAATTTCGTGCTGTGGTTAAAGCTGTAAAGGTTGATCAAGAAACTGGTAAAACAATTACACTTGCCGGAACAACTTTCAAGATTAAAAACTTGGATAAAAACGAGTATGTAGAATATTGGGATTGGACCCCTATACCTCATAAGGTCAATACCTGGACGACGGATGGATCCGGTACTGTAATGACTGGAAAAGAATTGGATCCAGGTGATTATCAATTAGAAGAAATCACTGCCCCAAATGGTTATGTTTTGAATATCGCTCCAGTTAAATTTAAAGTATCAAGCAATACAGCATATGAGACACTTCCAGACGGTGCTACACCGGTCATCACTGTCACTAAACAGGATACTTCAGTAAAAGGACGTATCGCAGTCG
>NZ_JANGCA010000178.1:0-638 GCF_024463855.1 Clostridium sp. DFI.1.208
TCAAACGGGCGATCCAGCTGGGCATCGTCTCCTATGATCCCTGCCGCTGTGTGGAATATCCAAGAGAGGTGAAGAAGGAGGTCCGCGTATTGAACGTGCAGGAACAGAAACGACTGACAACGGCCATTTCACCGGTATATAAGGAGAATTCTATGGTGCCTGTGCTGGTCGCTATCCATGCGGGACTGCGGATCGGGGAAGTCAGTGCTTTACGTATCGAGGATATCTGCCTGTCCAAACGACAGATCCAGGTGGATGAATCCCTGAATCGCGTGATGACCTATAAAGAGGACGGAACGGTCTGCTGTCCACTCACCTATCAGAGCACAAAATCTAGCAGAGTGCGCAAGGTGCCGATGAATGAGGAGCTCTATAAGGCTTTGAAGACGTATCTGGACACGATGCCGCGGGAGCGTAGAGAGGATCTGAAAGCGCCGTTGTTTCATACCCGAAATGGCAACGTCATGGAGCCCAGAAGGATCTCCTACCATATGCACAGGCTGCTGAGAAAGCTGGAAATCCACGACATCCACTTCCACAGTCTGCGGCATACCTTTGCGACGAGAGCACTGGAGGCCGGTATCCCCATCAAATACTGTTCCGCTATGCTGGGCCATGCTTCTACTGGGATCACTGAA
>NZ_JANGCA010000179.1:0-622 GCF_024463855.1 Clostridium sp. DFI.1.208
GTCATCAAAAAATTCAATATATCCTTCAAAATATACAAAAAAAGACAATTTCATTTCGAAAATTGCCTATATACAATAAAAAGCCTATGTCCTTACGAAAAGGTATAGGCTTTTGTCAACAATCTGATATCTAATTACTATAGAATTAGATATATACTTCGCTCTAGATTTTTCAAATATTCTTTATAATTAATTGTTTCGGCAATGTTCAATATTTTATCTCCACTTATAATTTATATAGGTAGAAAAGAGATGATTGCATAATTAGTTATGAGCCATTATGGAATACACTTAAAGAAAAGAAGATATCCAAATACGAACTAATAAACAAACATCACGTTAGCACTGGTACGTTAGATGCATTTAGAAAAGGCAATAGTGTAACTTTGAATACTCTACACGATATTAGCAAATTACTTGATTGCAACATCCAAGATATCGTTACTTTTACAAAAGATTAAAACATGACAAAATAGTAAATGACTTCAAATTGCAAGGGAGTATCCCAAAGATTGTGTAAACCTCTAAACTGATGTAAGATAAAATTACTCGGTTTGGAGGTTTTTAAAATGGTAAGAAAAAAGGATACGCCACGAAAAGCAATAATGCGAGAGTTCATGCA
>NZ_JANGCA010000018.1:0-85514 GCF_024463855.1 Clostridium sp. DFI.1.208
CTGCTGCCTGATAGGTGTATTTCACCTGATACTCATCCGGAATCTTATCGCCGTTTTCATCTGTACCGAAGTTTGCTGTGTATTCACCAGCTACATTCAGTCCATCTACCTTTGCCGGTTTGAATTCATCATCCCAGCTGACGATCGTACCTTCTGCATTCGTCCAGTTCTTGAATGCATAGCCTTCTTTTGCTTCTGCTTTGCTTCCCTTTACGGTTCCGGTTAGTGGTTTGACTTCATCCTTCGCATTGGTTACAGTTCCCATATTTTCATCATTTGATTTATATGAGATCGTTACTTTTGCATCTTCCTCGAATTTAGCTACGAATTCAGTCTCTGTATTCAAAGGCAATTTTGTTGTCGGTGTTTCCGGAGACCAGCTCAGACTGTCTTGACTGTATCCTTTTGCAGCTGTAGCAGTTGCAATCTGATTATCACTAAGATACCCGATGCCACCGTCTTCCTTTGTTGCCCATTTTCCATCTTTGAGTAGTGTTACATAGAATGTCTTATTACCTATAATATTGGCGTGCTCAGAATCAATAGTTCCGTTCACTGCCTTATAGATAACCTTTATTTGATACTTATCCGGAATCTGATCCTTGTTTTCATCTGTCCCATAATATAAACGAATGACATTTTTTGATTCTTCTGTACCAATGGATAAAGGATTGTTTTCTACCTTATCCAAAGCATATGCTCTTCCCTCATACATGACAGAGACTTCCGGTTTCCATGTAATCTCTTCTTCAAACATCGCAGTATAGGAATCGGTTTTCCCTTTTACCCCGTCATAATAATATTCGATGCTGTAGCGAAAGCTGTCTTTTTCAAAATCTGCAACAAACTGCGTATCTTCATTCAAATCCAGCTTTGTAGTAGGGACTTTCGGTGCCCATTTCAGACTGTCTTGACTGTATCCTCTTGCAGCTGTAGCTGTTGCTATCTGATTATCACTAAGATGACCGATGCCACCATCTTCCTTTGTTGCCCATTTTCCATCTTTGAGTAGTGTTACATAGAATTTTTTACCATTAGCATGATCTGAATCAATAGTTCCGTTTTCAGCTGTATACGTGACTTCAATCTGGTATTTATCAGGAACACCATCCTTATTTCTGTCTTTGCTGTAATATACCTTGACTATATTTTTTTCATTATCAGTGCCAACTGTAAGATTATCTGCTTTTGTAAACGTATAGTTGTCAATAGAAGTTTTGCAATTTTCACCGATGATTCTATCATTGAATTTTGCATCTTTTCCTTCATCACTTTTCAGTATTTCATTACTATCCTCATCAATATGCTGGACTGTGTATTTCTGATTTGTTTTTTCATAAATAACTTTGATAGTATCCTTGTCTTTCACAGTGATAGGAAGGCTTGAAACTTTGTCTTTAAACTCATAATGTTTAAATTCATATCCTTCATACGTGTTAGATTTAATGGAATCTACTGGATAGGAATCATCGTTTACCCAAATTTCCTGCGTCATAGAAACAGTTTCCTCAGCTTCTTTTGAACCTTCAAGCCAATGTTCTATTGTATACGACAGGTCTTTGGTTGCCTTATCATCTTTTTTCCATTGTGCATACAGGGCAACAGAAGTTTTTACTGTAAATTCATCACCAGCAGCATAGCTCGTACCTTTGCCGTTAGCTCTTGTATTCCATCCATTAAATTCGTAACCCTTTCTCTTTGGAAAGTCATTGATATCAGTATGATCTTTTACAGTATATTCATTACCTGTTACTGCATTTTCTATCAGCACTGGGTCAAAATTATCAATATTTGGATAATATCCAATTTCAACTGATACTTTCTTTATATAGCCATCTACATGTGGTCTATCCTTATCCTGTTTTTTTATCGAGTACCAAACAATATTATCAAGCTTCATTGTTTTGCCCTTGTCGGCACCGCTTTTTACAGTATACTCTTCAGGAATGTGACCATCAGGGATAAAAATATATTTACTATCCACACCGTTTTCATCTGTAATTGGTGTCTTGTCAATATACGCTTTCTGGAATGCGTCCTCACTTATATATCCCGAGAACCCCATGCCCTGATTATGCACATCGTTATTTCCTCCCCAAGTTGGACCATTCCATGTATTGCTGTTTGATGGTACAAAGTTACTTGGATTGTAATTGCCAGACAAATTTTTCGGAAGCTCAGAGCTTGGTAACAGGACGAAGTATTCAGCCTCTCTTGTAAACGTTTCCTTCTCATAGACGGCTGTAAAGTTCATATTCTTACGAATAATCATATCTGCAATTTCTTCATTAGAATAAACTTTCTGTCCCTTACCTGATTTCCACCCTTTGAAAGCATTATCCTTTAAAACCGGTGTAGGAATTGCGGATTCAGAAATCTTCTTTCCACTTTCAATCTCCAATTTCACATCGTCTTTTTTATCGTTGTATGTTCCACCAGCTAAATCAAAATTTACTGTGAATTTTTCAACTGCTCTGTCTATTCCTTTTGCATAAATAGTCATTGTTGAATTCACGATTATGGTAGAAAAATCAATTTCAGTATTGCTATTTTTTTCTTTAACCCAAATATAATCCTTATTTAAGTCATCATAAAATCTTTTAGCAGAAATATCAGGCACGTCTGATCTATTTATTTTCTCACCTTTATTTACATACACTGCGCCTAAATCATGTGAATTTTCGCTTGTCATGAATGTTACTTTATAAGTTTCTTTTTCAGGGGTAGGAGGATTTATCATCGATTGATAAACATCACAGCGTATATATGTTATAACATTAATATCTGTTGAGTCTTTTAAAATTACATAGTGTCTGTATGGCAGAACATCACGCTGCAAGTTTCCCACTTTACCATCAGCACATAGTTTCCCATCTTTTCCTACCTGATTGCTTTCATGAAAAATTTTTCCACTTCCTGTTTGAACTGTATATTCAGTTGGATATTTTGTACCGTCAGTGTCTACATAGGTTCCATCATCCATAAAGCAGTTTCTGCTAACATCCACGGAGCATGTACCCGGATTTGTAGCCTTCGCTTTTTTAGTTACCGGAGCCTTACTAACTGCTTTCTCCTGTTTGGAGTATACAAGAGTAATCTCATTACCTGTATTTTCCAACACTATATCAGAAGCATTGTCTTTCGATGCTGTATAACCGTCGATTGCTTTTGCATCTAATGTCAGCTTTTCATGCAGTTTCCCCTCTTTTACATCATCCTCTGCAAGCTTGTTTCCTTCCAGATCCTGATAATGAATTGTAACAGCCGCTTTCGTATAGACATTGATTACCAGGTTCTTTTCAGATTCCCCAACCTCTCTGTTATACACGATGCTGTTATCAAACGCTTCGCCATTTAACGTGACCTGTTCAACCGCATATCCCGCATTTGCTGTTATTTCAGTTTTTTCCGGATTGGTCGCAGAACCAAATGTCAGTGTCCTTGATGCCTTTAAAGCGCCGTCTACATGTACTTCGACATTTAATTTTGAAACCCCATCCGGGATTTCGCTGGATCCGGTCTCATATGCTGCAGTTGGTTTATTCTCCATCGTAACCTGTACAAAGTCATCTTTGTAGGCAACACTGTCATTTGCTGCTATAGTTGTCATAGAGGATGGTACCAGTTGCAATGTCATTACGATAGCTAATAGCAACTTGCCGAACCTTTTCTTCATATACATCCTCTCCTTTCTCTTTTCCGTATATATAAAGTTTTTCCCACCTTACACGACCATTATAGAGTTGAAGGAGTTAGATTTTGGTTAGAATGCATTGTCAGATAAAAAAAAGTTCCGCAATACGCATGAACTTTTCACTCTCTTTATTGATTGGTATTCTGTATATAATAATGCAGCCGTTCCTTGCGATTACGCACCTTCCCCTGAAAGCTGGAGGATACACGCTGTGCAATCCGATATGCATCATCTTCCCGCTGGCATGGCAAAAGAACAAGAAACTGGAAGCGATTCAATCTGGTGAATACATCACCGCTTCTTAAAGAGCTTTGTATGGAGGCTTTCGCCTTTTCCAGTAAGATCTCCAGACGATTTTCATCATCTCCCTCTGTTTTAATTTCAAAAATGAATAGAAAATACCGTAAATTCTCACGTGCTGCATTTCGCATGGAGATTTCATAAATATAATCGAATGCAGTATTATCGCAATATAATGCGCCGCTGGAAATTTCCTTGCTCTTATAATAGGAGGTAATGCCCTCAATATTTTTCTTCTCCTCATTATTTCCGATGATATTGGAATACAGCTCCTTCATTTTTTCTGAAAGACTGACTGCATATTCACTCACCAGCATTCTTGTGGAGGTCTGGTAATATTCATAGGCAGCCGCATAATCGCCCTCACTGATCAGTGCCTGAATATAATAGAAATGATTTTCCTCAACAGAGGGCTCCAGTGTTGCTGCCTTCAAAGCGACACTCTTTAAATCCGAAAACTGTCCATTGCGAAGATAATACGCACACAGCCTATCTGTTACATCCAAAAATACATTGCGGAAATACTCCACCTTCTGAATGAACCACAGCTGCTCCGTATCGTTATAAAGGCCCCCATCATACAAATCGATGATTATTCTCGCATGTATGGAGGTGTTGTCATCATAGCTGTCTGCCTTTTCAATTCCTGCGAACTCCTTTTCAAACAACGTTGTATCCACGACAGTTTCAATCTCAGGCTGGAACCTATAACCGCCCTTTTCCGTCTGAATCAAATCAATATCCTGCAGTGCAGGTATTTCCTTCAGCAGCTTACGCAGACGAAAGATGTTGAATTTCAGAGAGCTCAGCGGATTATCACTATTTTCCCAAAACAGCTCCATCAGAAATTCTCTGGAAACATTTTTCCTATCCTGCAGTATCAGAACTTCCAACAGACTGAGCGACTGACGAGACAGATAATCCCGCATATTGAACACTTCTCCGCCATACTCAATCGTAAAACCATCAAACAGATGTATATACATTTTACTACTGTTCATGAAAATCCTCCTCACCTTACTCGAATGCTTGCTATCGGATAGGGGCATATCCCCTTCTATGCACTACATACAGAAACTGTCTGAAAACCCTGCCCTATCATGCTACTGCAAAATCGAAAAATTGTCCACAATAAGGTTATAATATTTTTGTAAAATACAGCATTTTGAGAACAAATACCAGGGTACGCTACACCCTTATTATGACAGATACGAATGTTTCATTGCAATAAAAACGGTCTGAACCGTTGATTTATGGACTAAACCGTTTTAAATCGTGTTATAAAATCCTTTCATAACAGTTTATGATTAAAACGCTAATACACCGCTGCCCTTATCCGCCTGCCTTATCCACTCTGTTTCTTATGCAATCATTAGGGTTTACTCCCCTTATGCAGGAAAGAAAAAGACCCTTCGGTCTTTTCTCCTTACATCATCGGTGAAAACAGATTCAGAATGGCCCGCATAATACGAACCGGAAGCCGGACCTGACGACATTCCTCCAGGGTAACCTGATGACTTTTCGCCAGTGTTTCTAAATAATCCTTTTTCACATCCATAACCACCTTGCTGCGATAGAACCACACCCCGCATTCATAATGCAGATAGTAGGAGCGATAATCCATATTCACCGTACCGACAATCGCCATTTTATCATCAACGACAAAGGTTTTTCCATGGACAAAGCCCGGTGTGTATTCATAAATTTTTACACCACCCTCAATCAGGTCCTTATAATTGGAGCGGGTCACAGCAAATACATACCATTTATCCGGAATATGGGGAACAAGAATTCGGACATCGATCCCGTTTTTAGCCGCCAGCAGCAATGCTGTTTTCATCTCATTGTCGATTACAAGATACGGCGTTGTTGCATATACATAGCGATTGGCGCTGTTGATCATATTGATATGCGTATATTCTCCGACATTTTCCTCATCGGTCGGGGAATCGCTGTACGGCTGCACATAGCCGTCATTGTGAATATTCTCGAACACCTTGAAATCCGGCTTATAGGAAAAAACATCATCCTTTTCCTTTTCGTCATAATTCCAGAATTGCAGAAACATCAGCGTCAGATTCCATACAGCTTCTCCGCGAATCATGACACTGCAATCCTTCCAGTGTCCAAAGCGCTCCTTCTGATTGATATACTCATCCGCAAGATTGATTCCCCCGGTCATTCCCACCTTCCCGTCAATGACAAGGATTTTTCGATGATCGCGGTTATTCATCTGCATGGCAAGCCGCGGCTTGATCGGATTGAATACCTTCGCCTGAATTCCGAGCCTTCTCAGCGTCAGATAGTAATCCTGTGGCAGCGTTGTAATACAGCCCGCATCATCGTACATGACACGTACCTCCACACCCTGCTTCACCTTATCGATCAGAATATCCAGAATGGTATCCCACATCACACCCGGAGCGATAATGAAGTATTCCATAAAAATGAAGCTTTCAGCCTTTTTCAGTTCTTCCACCATTGCCTTGAATTTTGCCTCACCTACCGGAAAGTAGGTTGTTTCCGTATGATTATAGATGGGAAAAATTGCATTCTTCCACAGATAATTGGCCTGCTTGTGTGCAAGCGGATCCTCTGCCTCCAAGGCTTCCATAATTTCTGTATTCTGCCATGAAATTTCCTGATAGTTTTCCAGTGCCTCATTATCTCGCTTGCGCAGCTCCTTGGGAACCTTTTGACCGCCAAACAGCAGATAGATCAGACCTCCGAAGACAGGAACTGCCATAATCAGCAGCACCCAAGTCAGCTTATAGGTCGGATTGTCATTTTTATTGATAATGTAGATGCTCATACAGAAGCTCAGGGCGATCAGTATAAAATAAATAGCCACAAAGTATTCACTGAGCTTGAAAACGATACCGAAAAATACGAACAGCTGAATCAGAATCAGTACAGATACAATTAAAATTTTATTATGTAAAAGGGATAGTAGTTTACGAATCATGCGGCTCCCTCCTTTTTTTATTTCTGGTTATGCAGATATTCTTTCACCATCGTGATATTGCCATCCAGCGTTTCCGGCTCTATATCACGATCCTTGCCCGTGCCGGTTCCGCTAACACAAAGACTTCCGGCATCATCCAGCTCGCCACAGGAAATAACAACCGCTTTCTTGAAATATGCCATAGCACTTTGTGTACGCATATCCTCATTTAGCTTGATGACATCAATCGCTTTCTTTTTCGGATGATATTTAGCTATTTCATTTGCCAGCTTACGGTTCTGCGGATTGAAGCCAATCTGTACGACGCTGCCCTTTGCGATGCAGTCCAGACAGATGAGCGTCGGATTTTTACCCGCATTGGCCAGATCCTTTGCGGCTGCCTCTGCACCGATAAAACGCATCTTGTTCTTATCCGTAAACAGAAAGCCCACCTTCTTACGCTCGTCCTTGCTCAGACCTCTTGCGATTTCAACAGCAGCGGCTATTGTCGCAGAATTACGGTTATAATTATGAGCATTGTGAAAGCCGTGCATCATCCAGTACATCAGCATGACAGTCAGCAGGAATAAGCCAAAGGAAATCAGTGACGCCAGTCCTGTGGAAGTAATCAGCGGCTGCAATCCATACAGACCTCCGAAAATCAATGCAAAGAATATGAAAATCGGGACATAGGTTGCGACCATGGTCTTGTTTGCCGTTTTGGTACCGTCAAAAGGAAAATACAGCACCTTTTTCCAAAACTTTCTTTCCGGTGTATCGTAGGGTACGACAATGACCGTCTTCATCTGCTTCATGTTTCCATACAAATAGTTATGGGCATGTGACAGCAGCTTTTTCCCTTCAATCATCGTGGATTCATATCCAAGGGCATGAAAATCCTGATGTAATGCTTCGATAAAACGCTTCTTCTGTCGTCTGCTGAAACGTGTACCATATGTTTTTGTATATTTCTCTAATACTGTTTTATCCATATAAGTGCCTCCTGAAACTAATATTCTTATTATACTAGAAATAAGAGAAAAATTACAGTGAATACTGAATATACGAAAGAAAAACCGAATTCAGTATCCTGTATCCTCTTTCATTCAAGCCGATTATGTATGTGGGGACATTCTTTCTGTAAATTACAGTCGGCAGTAGCACCTTGACTTCATACCGTGGCACAGGACAGGAAAAGAGGTACTGCACGGTATGAGCGGATATAGCAGAAAAGCTCACGTATCTTGTGAGCTCTCTATGAAATCAATTCTTAGGATTTGCCTTGCTTTCTTCTTCGCCTGATAGCGATAGCAGCACCTCCGGCGAGCAGTGTAAGCATACCGGCTGTGGCTGTGGCTGTGGTATCACCGGTATCCGGATGCTCAGCAACAGGTTTTGACGACTTCTTTTCTTCTTCTTTCTGCGGTTTTTCTTCCCCCTCTACCGCTGCCATCTGCAAGCTGCGATAGCTCTTCTGCAGGGTCTCATATGCTTTGGTTACAGCGGCATCATCAGCTGTTTCATCCTTCAAAACGGCTTCTGCCTGCTCAAGCGCCTTTACAAATGCCTCCCATGAATCTGCAGTATATCCATCCTTCTTTACAGTCTTCAGCATATTTACCAGAGTCTGCAGCTGCTCCTTGTTCACAGTGCTCTGTGCAGCTTCCAGTGCCAGAACTGCCTGTCTCAGATTGTTTTGTGCCGTATCCACTTCACTCTGTAAAGCCGACTCATCCGCCAACACCTTTTCAGCTGCGGCAATAGCTTTTTTAAGCGCGGCATAGCTGCTCGCTGTATAGCCTTCCGCTTTGATTTTCTTGGCGGATGCCAGAAGCTCCTTCAATTCTCTCTTGTCGGCGGTGATAACTGCTTTTTCCAGCCCCTGCATCGCCTTTTCCAAAGCAGCTGCACTGCTGTTCACATCCATTTGCGCAGCAGTTTCATCCGCAAACACCGCAGCTGCACGATACCATGCTGCTTCAAATGTCTTCCAGCTATCTTTTGTATAGTCTTCCTTTACATAGGTTTTAGCCTGCTCCAGAAGCTTCTGCAGCTCTTTCTTGTCTGCCTTTACTGTGACCTTCACCTCTATGGTGTGACCGGCTGCTTTTCCATGTAAGGTATACACGCCGGCTTTGTTTACATTCACATCATCCAGCTTCCATGTGATCGTCTCCAGCAATTCAACATCGTTGTCAAGCTTAACACGAATCTGTTTCGGCAGCTGATCCTTTAGTGTCTTATCACCGAATGCAAGTGTTATTGATGGAACATTCTCCATCAGACGTACAACAGATGCATCTGGGTATTGTATAGTTACATTGTTAAAGACGGTAGTTGAACGGAAGGTCTGTACACCGAGATAGCCATCCTGCATATCCACATTGCTTCGTTCCAAAATCTTTTCACCATCCAGCCAATACTCCAATTTACCGGCACCGTCATAAACAACCTTCAAATGCGCCTGCGTTGCTGCTTTGGATTTCTTTGCCGGAATTACTTTTGTCTCATTCCAGATTTCTCCGTTCTGATTTTTAAACAGCTTGGCAATAGAGCTGCCGTCATCCTTACGCTCAATGTTTGCACAGAACCAGTCAGCTGCCGGATTATTTCTGTCGCTGACACCGAATACGATACCTGCGGCAGTGCCCTCCAAAATTTGCATATCCGCTTCATATACAAATGCTTTGTCTTTGAATATCCGTGTATCATGAATCAAAAAGCTGTCACCCCCGGTATTGGTGCCGATAACTCCGTCCGTAGATTTTGCCCAAATACCTCCATCCAGCTTCCAATCCGGAATATTTGAAGCAAAGCTGGATGTGAAGATTTTGATTTCCACTTCTTTTTCCAGACCTTTTGCGGATGCTTTTATTTTATAGGTTCCCTCCTTGCTGCCGGAAACAACAATACTTCCTTTTTCTTCTTTCACAAGCTGCAGTCCCGGATCAATCGTCCAAACGATATCTCCACTTTCCATATTCGGATACATATTGGTATCCACACGGAATTCTGTATGAACCTCAGCTTCCCGAGGAGCGGACAGATAAAGCTGCGGTGCTTCCGAATCAGAGCCTGATTTACCGGTATACATGGACTTCATATCGTAAATTTTCAGCTGATCAATCGTAACGTCTCCTTCATCACAGAAGAATTCCATACCGATATTGCTGTTTTCCTGATACATAGCGGTAGAAATATTGGCCTCTCCATCGTTGCCAAATGCTTCTACAGCACCCTGATCAATGATAATACGAAGTTTAACCTTATTTCCTTCCAGCGGTTTCAGGGTATAAGAGAAATTACCGCTGTTCACATGATAGCCTGCATTTCTGCCATCCACATACATTTTCTGTGTTTCCTTATTGTATTTGAAAATCAGCTCCTTTCCATTTCCCTTGCGCAGCTTGAAGCCGAATTCCTTCGCAGTTCCCAGCGTGAATTCACCCTCCAGGTCATAGCGGATGCCGGATATGCCTCGCAGGATATTGGCATCAGATGAGGAAACCTTTTTATTTTTTGTCTGATACAGCATATGATTTGTATCCCTTAGAGCGTTCACTTCCTCCACAACATTCGATGTTACGATATAGTTACCGTCTGCATCCTGCTTCAATCCGTATTCCTGCGGAAGTGATTGCAATCCCTTATATGTTTTGCCATCGAATTCTATGAAGTCCTGCAGCCAGCTGATTCCAATCTGACGATTCTTTCCTGTACCGTCCCGATAAAATGTCATCGTTGCATATTTCCCAAAACCGCCCCATGGATTGGCATTGGAATCAATATCCATCTTTTCAGATTCTGCAGTCCATTTATAAATACCATTTTCATCCTTTTCCATACTTCCGACTACATAAAATCCGGCACTACCGTTATAAATCCACTTAGTTTCTCCTGTTCCATTTACCTTTGCCGGAATCAGTCCCGGACACTCAGAATGAATCTGATCTCCGTTTTTATAGGTCAAATTCTGAGATCTTGTCCAATGAATCAAATCCTTGCTGGTGAAAATCTGTGCAGCGCCTCCTGCCGTCACCATATACCATGTCTTGCTGTCATCACCGTCTATCTGAAAAACCTTCGGATCACGGAAATCATTTCCCGAAAGGGTATTGCCTTCATTTGGAAGAACCGGATTACCGGCATATTTCTGCCATGTAATCCCGTGATCCTTACTGGTAGCGATTGCCTGAGATTGCTTTCCTGTTTTTTCATTATGATATGTATATATAGAAACCAGTCTGGATTCTCCGGATTTGTTATTATCAAACAATCCGGAAGTATTCTCTGTATCCTCTACTGCAGAACCCGAGAAAATAAGACCGTGTTCATCGATTTGCAAGCCTAGCGGCTGCTGTTCCCAGTTTACAAGATCCTTGGAGCGTACATGTGCCTGCGACTGCTTATAGAAGTTATTATTGGGGGAATATTGATAGAATAAATGCCAGTAGCCGTCTGTGGAATCATATACCATACCGTTGGGATCATTCATAAAGTTAATCTGTGGTGTCACATGGAACTGTGCGCGGTATGGCTGCTGTGCCAGCTCTGCTGTTGACAGCCATTTATTTACAGCGAAATTGATATTCTCACGGAACCCGTCTTTTTCAATCGTAACTCCCATATTCAGAAAATTCATATCGAAGTCTTCCGCAGTTAAGGTAAAGGTATCAGTGACCTTTTGTTTTTCCTTTATCACCTTGTTGTTACGATCCTTCAGTGTAATGTAAACATCCCCGCTGGATTCCGGCTTTACCACGACACGATCCACGCCGGCCGGAATATCCATACCGTAGTTTTTCACATCCGGGTCAAATGTTGGAGTAATCGTCACGCCATCCGTTAATATTTTGAAATCACTCAGCTTCGCCTCTTCAACAGGAGGAAGCTCACCAGCGGCCTTGTGATACAAATTCTGATATTCGATATTTCCATCCCATGTTAGCAGTCCGAGATAGGATTCTCCCTTATGACGGCTGTCCTTTTCACGCATAATTCCTTTTCCATTGGCATAAACATAGATGTCTTCTCCAACGACGATTACCTTGATATCATAGGAGCCATCTGCATTCGGCTCCACATCGCTCAAAGGAACCTCTGCAATACTGCCGCCTGTTGGAAATTCAAACAGCTTGAAAATATTATGTGTGTAATCCGCATTGATCACATAACAGCCGTCCTTGGGATTGTTTGGATTCTGTACACGGAACATCAATGCCCCGGCACCCTTTTCATCCAGATTGTTTATGTTGGCGGAATACTCGAAGTTTTCTATTTTCGTATCAGAGATTGCAAAGTTATCGCCGTTTCCCTGCGAGTGCATACCCTTTTCTGTGATTTTCCAGCTTCCCTGAAGACCGCGCAGATTTTCCAAGGTGGTGTGGAATAAGCTTTCATCTGCTCTTTCTGTACGATCTGTGAACTGGATATTGGAAAGCTCAGCCTCTGTCTGAAAGGATAGCAGTCCAATATATCCGCCGGCCCAGTCATCCATATTTCCGCTCATCACATTTTCACTGCCGCCTTCACTGGTTACCTTGTAGATAAAGTCCCCATTTGCCTTTATATCCAGATCCAGATGTACCGTTTTTGTAGAATCATAGTCATTCAGTATCTGCATGGGCTGATAATTATGATCACCGGGCACACGAAACATGCGCATTTTGTTTTCTCCCTCATGCCTGATGACATTTGCTGCTCTCCATGCCTTGCTGGGATCATTTCGATTTCCCACACCGACCAGCAGTGCAGCGCATTGCGCATTCCCACTTTTGATTGTTAAATCTGCACTGTAGTGAAAATCATCTGCCAGCTCTTGTATGTCCTCACTCATCGCAAAATTATCCCCGTTCGTATTGTCCAGGATCACTTTGCCATCCTCTGTGCGAACATGCTCTCCTTTAAATCTTGTCAGCTGTACAGAAGCTGCTTCTTTTGTATTCTGCTCCTTTGGTGCAGGCACCTGTACCTCCTGTGGCTCAGCCGCAATAGTCTCAGCCATTACATTAAAAGGAACTAAATTGGTAACTGCCATGGAACATGACAGAAAAGCTGTCAGCATTCTTGTCGTTTTTCTCGTCATACGATCTCTCCTTTTCCTATCCTTCCAACATCTTATCGATGCTCTATTTAAAGTATATCGAAAGAAAAAATGTCAACACAGTGTATTTTGTAATCACTTACATTGACATTCGTTAAACTGTTTATAGTTATGCATTGCGTGTTATGTGCCTGTAGTTCAGCAGGCAGGCTGTAGCTTTGCCCCATCCTGCAGATACCAGATTGCCAGCTGTGTTCGGTCTCTAAGCTGCAGCTTCTCCAGAATAATACTCAGATAATTCCGTATCGTTCCTTCAGTAAAAATCATCTTTTCAGCGATTTCACGATTGGACATCCCCTTTGCAATCGCACCGATGATATCCCATTCCCGCTCACTCAGCTTCTTTACACGCAGATTCACGCGCAGATGCTCCTGATTCTCCCTCTTCAGCCGTTTTCCGTAATGTATCATATGAACCATCTTTGCCCCAACATCCGGGTTCAGCACACTGCCGCCCTTTATTGTTGTTTCTATAGCATACTTCAGCTCCCCTAATGAAATGCCCTTGAGAATATATCCACTGGCCCCATAGACAAGTGCCTTCATTACATATTCGTCATCAAGAAAGGTTGTCAAAATCAAAACATGTACCTTTGGATATTTCTCTTTTACTATACGGGTACACTCCACGCCATCCATTACCGGCATACGAATATCCATCAGGATGATATCAACAGCCCTTCCCTCAAGCTGCTGCAACACCTCTTCCCCATTTCCTACGACACTATTCACCGCAAACCCCTCGATGGAATCCAAAATAATTTTCAGACTCTCGCGAATTAACTGCTGATCCTCAGCTACCATAATGTTTATCATGTCCACTTTCCCTCACATCGTCTCAAATGGTATACATTTATACATAACTGCATTTCCAGTCGAATTGGGCGTATTATGCACAAAAAAACAGCAGATTCTGCTGTTTTATACGTATTTCATAAAGTATAAGTAAATGAATACTTTCAACAAACTGCTTTCATTCTCTGAATTAGTCATCATAGAATCTGGCGTATCCGATTAACAAGCATTGCCAATACAGCTGCTGCACCTTCAACATTGATCGACCGCTTTCAGCCCATATACTGCTTCAACCACCTTCCTTTCTTCTTACCAGACGATACAGCGTAATATGTTGTTCTACTTCCTATTTTAGTGCGCATAAAACCATACGTCAATTAACATTTGTAATCGGTTACACAACGAAATTCGCTGTAATAGCTGTCTGTCATACAGCAATCACACGCAGCTGGCAGCTATCCTATATCCTTCCTTATTTCAGCCGCTGCAAGTAAAAACACCCGGCTGGGCAACCGGGTGCAATTCATTCCATCATATTATAGGGTAATTTCTATCACATTTTCGAAAGGGTTATTATATGCACGGACGTAAACGAGCGGCTTCCCGCTCATACTGCTGATTACTGACTCCACACGAATGATGGGAGTGTTCATTTTGATTTTCAGCAGGTTCGCAAACTGAACCGGAACCAGCATGGGAATAAACTTTTGTGTAACACGTCCGTTCTTTACATAATCGTTCATATCCAGCAGATTTTTCAGGTTCTTCATATCTGCATCGGATATCTGGTTTCGGATAAAGAAGATCTCCTCTACGCTGGTCGGCTTGGAATTGACGGTATTCAACCGAACAACGCTCAACACCTGATCGTCCTGATCGATTTCCAATATCGGTGCAATGTCTGCGGCATCCTTTACATTAAAATACATGACGATGAACTCGCTGATTTCTTCCTGCAGCATTTCCGCAGCTGTATTTCTCTTCAGCAGCTTACGGTCAGCGACAAAGGTTCCCTTGTTTTTATCGCGGTAGAGGAAACCCTCCTCAACCAGCTCATCGATTGCTTTTCGCACAGTCATGCGGCTCGCATCAAAGCGAACCGCCATATCACGTTCTGAATCAATTGGTGAATTGGCAGCCTTATCTTCAATTTCCTGCATAATTAGGTCTTTGATTTTTCGATAGATAGGAGTTGCCATAGTTTCACCTCGTTTCTGATTCTAGCGCATAAAGCCGAAGGATTTCCATGGTTTGATGTAGTCCAGCAGCATTCTCTCATCCTCTGGTATATGACCGATGACATTTTTCCTTCCATCATTCGGCATATCCTTCAATACAATATGCAATTCTCCTTTATAACGGGAGTATTCATCATTTACAATGACAACATCTCCACGTTTTAAATCCCTTGTATTCTTTGGCGGAACACTTTCCTTTGCGTAGGTAACACGCGGCATGGTGCTTCTCGCCATATACTCGCTCATATCTCCACGAACAAAATGCGGATGCTCGTAAAGAATTTTTTCTTCTGTCGGGTGAAGATCCGCTTCAAAATCAATCTTGAAGGTCAGTTTACCCGGATCAATTTTTGAAAGCGTAGAGAGCTCTTCCTCACTCGCATAAGCATTTGCGATAATCACATCGTCCACCAGTCTGGTGGCAAACAAATGTCTTGCCTGCACGTCAATCGGCAGATCACGGTGTATTTCCAAAGTACACAGACCTTCATTTACCGGCCAAGGGCCATAGGTTCCCTCTTCCTGAGAGGATACGAAGGCAGCGACTTTAATATTCAAATCCTTAATGTCCTGACTGCATTTTTCAAAATGCTCATAGCTGATTCCGCTGTAGCGCTGCGGATAAAAGTTATGACAGGTAATAATATTATCCAGCTTTGGATAATGGCTCATAATGTTGTCCAGATATTTCGTACCCAGACTTGCGTTGATTTCGATTTTCAAATTTTGCGGGTTATAGGTCATTAAAGCTTCCTTTAATGAATCAAATCCTTCATCCAGACGAATACCGTCGGCATGCATCTCTGCGAAAAATGACAGATCATCATAAGAAACATGCAGCTTCTCAAATACAAACGGCGCAACGTCCAGTATGACTTCCATTCCATAGGAATGTGCGTGGTCAATCAATTCTCTGAATTCCGCAAGGATTTCCTCACGTTCCTTTTCTACACTCAGCAGGCAGGTAAAGATTCGTTTGAATCCGTATTTTGCGGCAAGTGTCACATATGCTTTATCTTTCTCCAGAGTAGAATGCTCCGGATAAAGAGAAATTCCTAATCTAGCCATGATTAGCTCCTCCTTTGACAAGCAGCCAATACTATTACGATTCGGTTGCTTCTGACTTCTCTTTCACTTCGTTCTGAATGTAGCTTTCCATGTTACGCAGCAGCTTAACTGCCTTCTTTTTCGCCCCGCGGTTATAGAAGAAGGACATGATTTTAAAGTTCACGCTCTTCGCTCCGCTGGCTCCGGAAAAATCTTCCATATACGTCACACCGATGTGATCTTCATCCAGCTGTTCAATTTCATAGGAAATTGTGTTGATACCCTGACTGCTTTCAAATTTCGCCTTGTAAATCCTTGGAGCCTCAAAATCTGTAATCGTGACTTTGACCCTTCCCGCACGCTTCATTTTATTTTTCATATCCTTCGTGTAGGAAAACCCTTTGTGAATCTGCTTCGGTCGAACATTCTTGCCCGTGGATGCTGTGATATCATATGCGATTGACTCTGCGATTTTATCGAAAAAGACATCCGCATTCACATATAATTTTTCTTCTACTTTGATCATGTGCTTCTCCTTTTATTTCTTTTTTACGTTCTTTTTATCCTTGTAAACCATAAAGGCTCCAAGACATAAAACAGTAACACCACAAATACAATACAATATTTTTTGTGAAAAGTCATTATAAGTTTGAGAATACATCATGATGATGCAGCCGATTGTTACAGCAAATAAGCCCCAGCGTGTCATAAATATCACCTTTTTCCTATGTTGTTCGCTTTTTTTATTTTGTAGTTACCTGGAAGTACATAACGCTACCGATTGGTGTAGCCTTGATGGTTTTCTTGGCGATTGCACATGCCTTGTCAAGATCCTCTGTGTTTACGTGAAATGCAAGCTTGATTCCCGTTTTTCCCTCATATTTGAAGCTGACGCCTTCCTCCGTCGTCTTCTCCAGCAGATCGATAATAAATTCCTGATTTAATCCGCAACTGATGTATATCATTCTGTTCACCTCTGGTTTCCCTTATTTTTTTACTTTTTGATTTCCTTATATAAATCCATAAATTCCTGAGACAGGATTTTAAATGCTTCCGCACTCATCAGCTGATCTTCAGCATGTGTCAGCAGCAGTGTCATCTGTGTAGCTTCCCCGCCTGCTTCCTGCTGAATCAGCTTTGCATGAGAATGATGTCCCTCAGTAAAGGATTCATCCCCCTGTTTGATAAGCTCCTGTGCCTGCTCGAAATTTCCGGCTTTCGCTTCCTGAATAGCTTCGATGTAAAGTGAACGTGCCATTCCCACGCTTGAGATAATTTCAAAACAGATCAGTTCTAAACCTTCCATATTGTCCTCCTTATAGTAAGTAAGGGAAGAGTAAATATCCTCTTCCCTTTCTATTTACTTTTGTTGCTATAGTTTTTATTCTTCTACGTTGTTCATTCTGTTTGCAACGATAACAAACGGAATCCAGCAGAGCACTGCTACAACCAGGTTGATTGCGGCGATAACTCCGGCCATCAGACTACCACCTGTTGCCAGGATAGCGTAGATTACTGGTGGAACTACCCAAGGTACTGTGATGAATACCGGTGGGATCATTCCGGAAGCAGTTGCAAGATAAGCGATTGTTGCCAGAATAACTGGTGTAATCAGCCAAGGAATAAAGTAGATTGGGTTTAATACGATTGGCAAACCGAAGATAACCGGTTCGTTGATGTTGAAGCAGCCCATAGGCAGACTCAGCTTAGCAACAGCTCTTGCATCATCTCTCTTAGAGAAAATCATGATTGCAATCAGCAGTGCAATGGTACATCCGGAGCCGCCCATCCATACGAAGGCATCGAAGGAACCACGTGTCCATACGAACATTTGATCCACAACGTCATTCAGTGATTTTCCTGCAGCCATAGCTGTATTGTAAATGTTTGTATTGTCATTCAGCAATGGAATATATCCACCATCCAGGATTGGAGCCAGTACGTTTGGTCCGTGCAGACCGAAGAACCAGAATACCTGTACAGCAAATACAAGAATGATGATAGCACCAAGACCCTGAGACAGGTTCTGGAATGGAATCTGAAGATACTGGTTGATCAGCTCTGGCAGACCATTTCCTAAGAACTGTGTGCATAGGAACTGGATGATACCTGCAACATAAATAGCGATCGTACCTGGAATAATAGCAGCAAATGCTTTGGATACTGCTGGCGGTACCTGCTCTGGCAGCTTGATTGTAACCTTTTTAATCATCAGTTTAGCATAAATGATAACAGAAATCAGACCGATAATCAATGCAGAGAACAGACCACCGGAATTTGTCCATGCATAAGGCAGGAAGCCCCAGCCGGAAGCATTGTTCAACAGGATTGCATCCTTGGTATCATTCAACGCAACATCAAGTCCTGCACTCTTTAATGTATTCAGTGCATCAACTGCAACATCAGGAAGCTGATAGTTGAAGGTAGCGCTCTGAGCTAAGATCGTAACGAAGGAAGCCAGTGCAACAAGACCTCCAGCAAGCGGGTTCACATCATAGGCTTTTGCCAGATGGTAACCGAAGGAAAATGCAAATGCAATGGCCAGCATTGCCAGTGTTCCCCACCATACATTTCCGTTTATGGTGATCAGCCACTGAAATGTTTCAGCAATATGCCAGTCCGGCAGATAGTTGTTTGGCAGATCACGGAAGAATACGTTTAATAATGTAGCGACAGCACCTGCCATGGTAATTGGCATAATACCGATGAATCCATCACGAATCGCTACCAGATGTTTCTGAGAACCGATTTTCGCCGCAATTGGCACAAAATGTTTCTCCATCCACGCTGTGAATTTTTCCATTTTTTCTTTCTCCTCCTAAAAAATGAATTATTTTACACTGTCCGGCAAAGGAGCCACCTTTTACCGATAGTGACAATGCCACTGTGAGGGATTTTACATCCCAAGAAGCTTTAACTCCTGTTCCAGAACCTTTGCTCCGTTCATGGTTCCATATGCCTGCATATCGATGACAGCCACTGGTTTACCACCCGCAATCCCTTTCATTTTGGATTCCAGGAAACGAACCTGAGGTCCAAGAAGCATAACGTCCATTTTTTCTACATTGTTGACAGCATCCGCATCACCGACAGCCCAGATTTCCGCTTCGATTCCTTTTGCAGCTGCTGCTTCCTGCATTTTTTTAACCATCATGCTGGTAGACATTCCTGCAGAGCAGACAAGTAAGATATTTGTCATGAGTTTTACCCCTTTCTAGTGGTCTATACCACTTGGTACACCCATATGATACAACACACCTTTAAATAATGCAAGCGTTTTCTTTCTAAATTTCTATTTTTTTCTATATCCGTTTCCTCACAGATTCATGCAATATGTAAATAACCCTTTATTTATCGTATTATTTTAACATTTCATTGGTTTTTGATTTTTATCGTTCCTGTTGCATCTCTGTGATATTTTTTTATGAAAACGCTTTTTCAAATGGTTTATACCATGGCTGAAGTGGTCTAAACCATCTGCATTTTAAGGTATACCTCATAGCACAAGCTGGATATTTACACATAGATGGTGCAAGGGATTTATACTATGACAGTTTTCATACAGCCAACCGCTGAAAAAAGAAAAAAAGCAGCGATTTGAACCTTTCATGGTCCCTGCTGCTATTCCTCATACATTCATTCGCCACTCTATATGCTGTCATCAAGCACATACCGTTTTTTCGATCGTAAGAAGCAGATTTCCATATTCCGCACAGCTTCAAACAAGCCTCATCGACTGGCATCATTTTCCCATAGGTCATACAGAACAGCTTCGTATGCTTTTACAAAATAGCGAATATTTGTTCTTCCCTTTGTAATGATCGTATGTCCTTCCGCTTCCAGCTTTTCCTTCTGCGCCTCTATACCGCCAGGGTATTTCGCATTCAGCTCCCCATTTGCTTTCAGGGTTCTCCAGTACGGCGTTTTATCCGCGAAACGCTGTTCACTCGCCCAGGCTGCAATGGATACAAAGATGCCAGCTGTGATCGGTTCTGTAAAATCCGCGTGGTTTATCCTTGCAAAATACGCGCGAATTTCCCCAACTGTAATCACCTTACCATACGGTATCCTTCGCATTACCTCATCATAATCAATTGGCGGTGCAAAATACATATTACAGCCTCCATACTTTGCAATGCTTTTGGCATCTGTAATACGCTGAACCTTTGGCATATCCTTACTGTCGTGCAGCATGGCATTGAAATCCTTTTTATCTTCATTTGCCATATCATCCACCTCCTACTGTAAGCATAGTATGTTTTCTTCCTTCATGCAATGAGGCTGTTTGTGAAATTTTGAATTCATTCCTTACGGTTTCCTGCCCCTCTTTCTGATTGCCCGATTGTTTAGTTGCTTCTGACAGACCATGTAGAGCCAGATGCACGCATGGATGTTTACGAATGTGTCCAAACAGATACCGGAAAATCCCAGCAGCGCTCGGCAGTTGCTTTATGTTCGCATAGTACGTTTTTGTTAATGAACGTCGCCAATCGCTGTGCTATCTCAGCTTGCCACTCCTGCAATCGGAAAAGGATAAGGCAAAACCCATAGCTTCTTATACCGGTTTCCATGGGATAGGTGATACAAACTGTGCTGGTAGTGAAGCATTGCCCTGATTTCTATCACATCTTGCATTTCTTTCGCAGAAGCATATGAGCTGATAAGCTACAAAGCTTACACGCCGACGCTTTGCCTGTCCCCTTAGCATCCATCCCGTATACCTTGCTTTAAGGCTTCCGTTTTTATAATTGTTGTCACCGCCTGCTTTCACTTTCCGTCGGAAAGCTTTACCACAAGCTTCAACCTGAATTCTTTCACAGCCTGCTTCCTTCAAGGAACAGATCGAATTTCCTCACAAGACACGCTGTGCTTCTATTTGAAATGCATCCTTTGATTGAAAAAAAAAGAAAAGGTCGACGGAAGTCTATGGATGTACACACGATTCTCGTCTGCTTAGCTTCCTAGAAGCGACAGTATAGCTTTTAAAAGATATGCACATTGTAAACCTGACGCACATCTCAGCATATACAGACTTTCATATTGGCGTTCCATCGGTATCAGGTTCTGTTGTCCATTCTTGTTGAAAATCAGAGCCGCTTACAATTCTTCTCTGACCATTTGATTTTAGAAGATACATATCCTCATCAGGATAATAGCAGGTATCCTCCTGTTCCACCGTACCGATATCAAGTACGATAAGATCAGTATCACCGGAATTGTATAGGGAATGCGCAATATTCTGCTTGGCAGGCTTTGCGAAATAATCTCCCTTTGTGAGTGCATAGGTTTTCTCATTCAACCGCACAGTCCCATTTCCGGATAGAATAAGGAAGAATTCCTCCTGCTGGGAGTGGCTGTGATATTTGGTGCTGTGGCAGCCAGGTGGGATGCGATCAATATTCACATACAGTTTTTCACTGCCTGCGGCCGTCCCAAGTGCTTCGGTAATGCATGCGTACGTCTTTTTCGATAAAAACTCCTCAGAAATATGATTTATATGCTGTTTTGTCATGTTTCCCTCTCCTTTTCCTTACGGTTTCGGCTTGTGCAGCGTGCTGTATCCTTAGATCTCTGTATCCTATGGCATGCTGTTTCCCTTTCCTTTATACACACCGGTTTGTAATCGCTTGCGATACTTGTTAATTTGCAGCGGCTTTTGGATACAGGATTATGGCATCCCTTAAATCCGCATGCTCAACAGCTACAGTATACCATGCCTTCCTTTCCATACCTAGCTTTCTTATGCATTCTTTAAGGCTATTGAGCATTTGTTGAAGAAAGAAAAGATACAGTACTCACATGGTGTGATTTCTGTATCTTTATCTGTTATTCCTTTACAATAGCTTTGCACATCTGCTCTGCCATCGTCGTTAAAATGATACAGCAGCTTGTCGCTCCCGCATCCAGATAGCCACGGCTTCGCTCTCCCAGTCTTGCCGCTCTTCCGATCTTTGCCACAAGCTCCTTCGTGTGCTCCTTGCCTGCCTCGGCTCCCTTTTGCAACGCACACAGACACGCCGCATAGCTGCTGCCTTCCTTCAGCGCCTGCTCATATGCCCTTGTCGCCGGTGCAAGGGTATCGATCAGCGTTTTATCGCCTTCCTTTGCCCCTGCCAGCTCCTGCAAGCCCTGTAAGGCATCCTGCAGCGCGTTTAAGAATATCTCTCTTGTGAGCTTCTCTTCCTGTTTGCTCGCCTTCGCAATTCTTGAAAACATCGTCCCGTAGATCGGCCCCATGCTCCCTCCGATATCCATCACCAGCGTCCGTGAGATCGTCTTCATACTCTCACTAAAGCTCATATCCTCACGCAGCCGCTGTTTTGCCATCAGAAAGCCCTTGTTCATATTGACCCCGTGATCGCCGTCTCCGATCGCTCCATCGATCTCACTCAGATATGCCGCGTTCTCATGAATCGCATCGCATACCGCTTCCGCTATCTTCACATTATGCTCATTTCGGATATATTCCATCACGGTCTCCTCACCTGCGTCAGTCCCACACATGTACAATCCATATCCAGACATTCCTTCAGCTCCTCGTCCAGCTTCATCATCGTCAGCGTCACACCGTTCATCTCCAGTGATGTGAAATAATTTCCCACATACGAACGATATACACGGATGCCTGTCGCTCGTAACAGCTCCTCCACCTCATCAAAGAAGATATACTGTTCCATGAGTGGCGTTGCCCCCAGCCCGCTCACCAGTACCGCTACCTCATCCCCGCTTTCAAACGGTACATCACGGATGACCATGTCCACCATCTCCTGTGCCATCTGCTTGGCCGTTCCCAGATTTTCTATACGCACACCGGGCTCTCCATGATGGCCGATGCCAAACTCCATCGTTCCCGGTTCGATTTGGAAATTCGGCTTTCTGTTTGCAGGGATCGTACACGGCCCCAGTCCGACGCCCACGCTCCTTGTATTGTCGATTGCCTTTTGTGCCGCAAGGATGACCGCATCCAGATCCGCTCCCTGTGCCGCCTTTGCACCGCCGATTTTCCATAGGAAGATCTCTCCGGCAACACCTCTTCGCTTGGCGATGTCTTCCTTTGGCGCACTTGCCACATCGTCATTCGCTACGACGGTCCTTACCTCGATGTCATCCTCCTCTGCAAGCTCCATCGCCATCTTCACATTCATATTATCTCCGGCATAATTGCCATACAGCACTGCCACTCCCATGCCCTGATCCACAGCACGGATAGCGTCATAGAAGCTTCTGGCTGTCGGTGAGGAAAAGATTTCCCCCACGGCGACTGCATCCGCCATGTGCTCTCCGCAGTAACCGATGAAGGCTGGCTTGTGTCCGCTCCCTCCTCCGGTCACGATTCCCACCTTTTTCTGCTGATCGAAGGAATTGCTGATGATGACTCTTGGATTCTCTTCATCCACATGGATGATATCCCGATGACATTTCGCAAAGCCTTTGAGCATATCCTCTACGACCATGTTGGGATCATTGATGATTCTCTGCATTCTTCTGCACCTCCTTATCTTCTGTATTCCTGTTCGATCTCCATGATGCGCGCCACCTTTTCTCCACTGGCACCACCGGCAAATGTACATTCCAGCCAGCGCTCCACCAGAAGCCTTGCATATTGAGGCGCAATGACTCTGGCTCCCATACACAGCACCTGACAGTTATTGGATTTGATACTGCGCTCCACAGAGAACAGATCATGTCCGACTGCAGCACGGATACCGGGAATCTTATTGGCAGTGATCGCCATACCGATACCGGTTCCGCATAACAGGATACCGCGTTCACAGCTTCCATCCGTTATACATGCACACAGCTTTTGTGCAGTATCCGGATACAGGGACGGCTCTTCATGATAGACCCCGATATCCTTCACCTCATGTCCCAGCTGTCTGATATATTCCTTCATTTCTTCCTTCAGGCGATATGCCGCCTCATCACATCCGATTACCAGCTTCATAAATACTCCTTTCCAATTCCTGCTCATCGATACAGGGCTGTTGAATCCATCCGCTTACCGGCTCATCCTCTTTACTGCCTGTAACCCTGCATTATCCTACACAGCCCTGATGTTATCCACCGATGATTTTTTTGTAAAGCAGGAAAACCGCAAGCAACGCGCTCACGGCTCTTTCTGCCAGCTACAGCTTCGTGATTGCGAAAACCGTTTTTACCGGATGATTTTCAAAGTTCACCAGCTGATACTTCACTCCCGCCGGGATAAAGAAGGTATCCTCCGGCTCCAGCACGAAGCTTTCCTCCAGATCGACCAGATTGACTGTTACCGGGCCCTCTACACAATACAGTGCTGCATCCCCTTCGTGCGTATCCGGATCAGAGCAGCGCGGTCCATAGCCGCCTGCCGGCAGTATGAACTCTCCAAAATGACCGTAATCATTGCTGGTGATGAAGCGCATCAGCATCGGATGCTTGGTTCCATGCACATTGTTCAGCTTTTCAAAATCTCTGACCGCATAGACCGCACCGGTTTCTCTTGCTTCCTTGGGATCGACCGGCCATGCACCGATATCATCCGTACAGCCCTGACGGGAGATATCCTGAATCCTTCCACGCATATCCGGAAGTGTATCGTTGTTAGGTCCCTTATAGAACTTCGTTTCCTCATCGCTTGGAATCACAGCAGGCGGTATAGCTTCACTCCATGCCTTTGGTGTGATGAAATACAGGATCCTAGCCTTTTGATCGGAGAAATTGTGACAGCAGTGCCATGCCCCCTCCGGCATGAACAGCCCTTCTCCAGTTTCCAGATAAGCGAACTGTCCGTTTCCGCTACGCTGTACGACCGGACCGTTCAGGATGTAATAGGATTCATCACCGGGATGGATATCGAGCGGTGCAAAGACGCCGCCGGGCCCCAGCTCATAGATACCGAGCATGAAGGTATCCGTAGTAACCATCGTAAAGGTGTTGTCAGAGGTAAATGCGTTGTTGGGTGGATACAGCGCTGTGGAATATTCGCTTTTGCGAATCAGCGTCGGTTTCTTATCCTCCACCTGAAAGGGGAAATTCCCCATGATATCAAATAGTTTTGCCATTGTCCTGTGTCCTTTCCTATTCTTCAGCTTCTACTGCCGGTTTACGCAGAAGTATCAGCAATGCAGCGCTCACAGCGCCGGCAATCAGCAATGCGACGATAAACAGAAGCGCGTTATTCAATGCGAAGAGCACGAACAATCCACCGTGCGGTGCACGCATCGTTAATCCGAATACATAGGATAATGCACAGCCTACTGCGGAGCCTGCCATCAGGGAAGGAATCACGGTCAGTGGATTTGCGGCTGCAAACGGAATGGCGAATTCGGTAATCATACCAAACGCTCCGGCAAACAGACCGGGAATTGCGGCACGCTCTTCTTTTGTAAATTTTTGTTTCGCGACTAACGCTGCAACAGCAATCGCCAGCGGCGGTGCCATACTTCCAATGAAATTCGCAGCCATCGGCATATAATTGCCGGCATCCATAGCAGCAAGTGCGAAGGCATAGGCAACCTTATTGCAGGGACCACCCATATCAAAGGCAAGCATACAGCCCTGAATGATGCCCAGTAATACAAGATTTCCCGTTCCCAGAGAATTCAGCATATCGGTTAATGCCGTTGTTAATGCGGAAAGCGGTGTACCGATGACATATACCATGATCAACCCGATGGCCCCCACCCCTATGATTGGGATAATCAGTGTTGGCAGCAAAGATTTCAGTGCCATTGGCAGATTGATCTTCTTTAACAGGTTGACAAGATAACCGGCAATGATACCGGCAATCAAAGCACCCAGAAAACCGGATCCCTGCATATCCGCAAGCGCACCACCGACCATACCGACCGCAATACCCGGCTTATCCGCAATGGAATAAGCGACATAGGCACCCAGCACCGGCACCATCAGCGCAAAGGCTTTCTTTCCCAACCAGAAGATCGTTGAAGCAAAATTTCCATATTCCTCTACGGAATTGGGAATGTCATAGCCGCCGATGGCAAAGCCCAGAGCAATCAGGATGCCTCCGGCGATAACGAATGGCAGCATATAGCTTACACCTGTTAACAGTGCCCCTTTTATTTCACTAAGTTTTTCTTTCATGACTTTTTTCGTCCTCCTAAATAACATACTGTATGAATTATTTCAGTGATTCAAAAATGATATCCGGCTTCTGTATCACCTGATGCGGCGTATGTCTGACAATCTTATCCTTATAAGCGTCAAAGCGTTCTGCCTTACTGATTCCCACGTCATTGGCAAAAACGATCAGGTCTGCCGTTTTGATATCCTTTTCCGAGAGCTTGTTTTCAATCCCTAAAGCTCCCTGCATTTCCACCTTGCACTCATACCCCTTCTTTTTGCATTCCTTTTTTATAGCCTCTGCCGCCATATACGTATGAGCGATTCCTGTAGCACAGGATGTGATCGCAACGATTTTCATAAAATTCACCTCTCTTTCATTTCCATTGTGTTCCTTACGCACAATTCGATTGCAGGGTATTGATAGCCTGAATGATTTCTTCATAGCTTTGTGCATGCTCCAGTACATCGATAAATTCTTCATGCGTCAACAGTCCGGCCAGTGTGGCAAGCACTCGCAGGTACTGATCCGAGCTTTGATCAGCAGCAATCGCAAGCATGAACACATAGCGTACATCGCCCTCCTCATCATGGGAGCGGTAGCGGAATGTCTGCTTGCAGCGGCAGAAGCCTATCCCCGGTTTAACCACGGCATCGCATTTGCCATGCGGCAATGCAATCATATTTCCCATATAGGTGGAACCCAGGGTTTCCCTTTCCTCCAGCGCCTTGATATATTGCTTTGCATCTGTCACGATACCGGCTGCCTCAAATTTTGCGGCCAATGTTTCAAACAGCGTTTCCTTATCCGAAAACGGCTCGGCATCCAGCATCACGGTATCCTTGATCAAAACCTCTGATAACTTTACTTCGTTCATAACGATTCCTCACCCCCGGTGCTACTTTCCGTTTTTAAATACCGTCAGTACACCCTTTGCATATTCCTTCATGAAGCGATAGCTTTCCTCTTCCACCTCATGCCAGAAGGCTTTTCCATCCCGTTCGTTCAGGTATTCCTGGATGTGCTTGCTTGCGGCTGTTGCCATATAGCTGTAATAGTTGACCTTGGAACAGCCTGCTGTGATCGCTGCACGTACCTGCGCATCGTCCACTCCGCTTCCTCCATGCATCACCACGCGCGATTCCTTCGGCATTGCTGCTCGGATTGCTTTCACTCGCTCAATATCCAGCTGCGGTGGCTCTGCATAGATGCCATGCGCCGTTCCAAAGCATACTGCCAGTGCATCCACACCCGTTTCCCGTGCAAATTCTGCGGCCTGCTGTGGGTCGGTGAAGGTCTTTTTGATGCTCTCATGTGTCCAGCCAACGCTTCCTCCATGGGAATCCTCCTCTGTGCTTGTCATGATGCCAAGCTCGGCTTCCACCGTGATATCCAGCTCGTGCGCCAGCTTGGTAAATTCCTTCAGCTTTGCCATGTTTTCTTCATACGGCAGTGCGCTCAGATCATACATGATGCTGGAAAAGCCGCAGCGGATCGCACGCATGACGAAGCTGTAATCACTGCCGTGATCCAGATGTACACATACCGGCACCTTCGCCTGCTTTGCATACTCCACCATCTTCGGACCGATGCTTTCAATCGGAATCAGCGAATCATGCACCTGTGCATGGTCGATGATGATCGGCACATTCAGCTCCTCAGCCGCATCCACAACCGCACGCAGCGTTTCCATATTCGGTGTGTTGATACATCCGATGGCATACCCCTTTTCCTCTGCTTCCTTCAAGATTTCCTTCATGTTCACTAACATTTTCTAACATTCCTCCTTAACATTTCTGCTGTTTATACGCCCAGCTCGGCGGCAATGCGTTTCAGATTGGCAAGTCCCTGGACAGCCAGCTCTTCTCCGGTATCCGCAAACCTGCGCCATATGGCACAATTCGCATTCAGCTCTTCAAAGCTCGGATCGAAGGATTCGATGACGCATGGTCCCTCATATCCGATTTCATGGAGCGCTGTGAAGAATTCCTTCCACGGTACCAGTCCCGTTCCCGGGATACCGCGGTTGTTTTCACATACATGCACATAGCCCAGATACGCTTTTCCACAGGCTTCGACCGCTTCCCTATAGCTGGTCTCTTCGCGAATCATGTGGAAGCAGTCCAGATGCACTGCCATGTTTCCGGTTCCAACCGCCTTGCAATAGCGTACGCCTTCCTCCGCAGTATTGATAAAATGGGTTTCAAAGCGATTCACCGGCTCCACGCAGATACGTAAGTCCGGATATGTCTTCTTCGCATAGTGCGCAGCCTCACGCATCGCTTCCACAGAATGACGCCATTCCTCATCCGTCTTCGGTTTCCCGCTCAGACAACCCCAGCCGGCATAATTCACACCGCCAAGGATGGTACTGCCTAATTCTTTGTTGATATCTACCAGCCGTTTGAGAGCCTCCACCCCGTTTTTACGGATTGCTTCATCCGGCGAAATCAGGTTCGTGTTTGCGTCAAGTGTCGTTGTCGTGACAACCTCCAGCTTCGTCTTTGCCAGTTCTGCCTTTACCAAAGCTGTGGGAAAGCTTTCCGGATGGGCTATGGCGATATCAATGGTAGAAAAGCCCAGCTCCTCCGCCTTGGGGATGACCCACAAATCCTTTTCACTGAATACTTCACTCCAGATAAAGGTATCTACTCCAAATCTCATCGTATTCCTCACTTTCTATGCGGTGATTCCACTCTGCTGCAGAATCTCCCAGATTTCCATTTCATCCCTTGCATTCTTCAAGGCCTTGATATTTGATCGATCATCAATGAATGCATAGAACTGCTGGAAAAAGTTATATACTTCAGATTGTGTATTGAAATCGATGGCCATTAAAAATACAATTTCAATACGATCCTCGTATGTCCAATTTATCGGGCGCTTTAAACGCATGACGACAACGCCGCTTTTCTTCACATAAGCCTTATAGCCGTGTGGCACAGCGATACTGTTTCCAATGGAGGTCGGTGTAGTCTTCTCCCGCTCCCATATCTTTTTCTCAAAGCCTTTTTTCACATATCCCTTTTCATATAACAGCTGACAGCCTCTGGATATGACATCCTCCTTGCGCTTGGCATTCACATCACATAAAATCAGCTTCGGATCAAACAGATGGAAGGCTTCATCCAAATCTGCCATTTCCACATTCTGCTTCTCGGTAATGGCGCGACTTATCTTTTCGATATCATCATCACTGATTTCACGACTGACAAGCAGGACGTTTTTTTTCAGCTCCAACGGTACCGTCGTAAGAATCAATTCAAACTTTGTGATAGAGCTTTCCTTTATATCCTCATAATGCAGGACCTTGCTGATGGTCAGATTTTCAACATTGCGCATGATTTTATTTGCCTGATACTTGGACGTATGAAAATCCGCCGCCGAGATAAACACGGTATTGATCGGATGATCCGATTCGTCGATTGCATTGTTGATCAGCATGACAATATAGGCAATGTCATCATCGGTGAAGCTGATTTTCAAACAGGACTCCACTTCCTCAATCGTTGTCAGCGTAATGCCATACAGGCTGGGAAAGCGATGCTTGATATCCTGGCGGAAATCGTAGCGTTTGGATATGGCGAAGGTTTCCTGTGCCTTCTTTTTCTGGATAAAGAGACTCACATCATGAACAAGACCTTCGCTGATGACAAAGCGCTTATTAGCGATAATCGCCTTGAGATGCTCCAGAAATTCCCGTGTGATCGCATCAAAGTATTCCATATTGATTTCATCATCGAGTCCATGATTGCTGAAGACGATGAATTGTGCTGCCATACATCGTATTTCCAAGCCGAGATACGCCTGCAGACCATGGATCGCCGTATCAAAGAGATTCTTTGCGGCGGTGTATTGATCGTTGTTTACATTCAGCTTGTTCATGATATTCTTTTCTACAATGACATTTCCCTTGCGCACTCTGCGCAGTGTTACAGCCACGTATTCCATAAGCTGCCAGTAATCGGTATCAGAGAACGTTATTTCCAGCTCATCCTCCACATCCTTCAACAGCTCCTGCAGATACAGGATATCAAAGTCGTCATACATTTCCAGAAAGTAGTTATAAAACTTTTCCGAAATGCGGTAATCCATTCCCTCCGGCACCTGCTCACTGCCATAGATTTCATTCATGAACTCCTTATTATTCTCCAGAATCGCCTGCCGGATATTGAACTCTCCGCCTGCTACACCGATTCCCATATTGCGCTTCTTTACGATTTTCAAATCAAATTTCAGTAGCCACTGCTCCAATACCTCCAAATCCTTCGCAATAACATTGCGTGCCACGTTCAGCTCCTCGGCAAACAGCTGAATCGTATAGCTGGAATTATATTCAAATAATACATCCAATATATATTTCTTACGGTAATTATAAGAAGAGGAGTGATCGCTGTTCTCCTGCAGCAGCTGTAGCACCGCCTTGCGCTGATGCTCATCCGCAGATAGCCAGACCCCCTTGCCAGGGATGGAATTTAATAGGACACCTGCCTTTTGCAACGTCTTCTTTACATAATCCAGATTGTGCTTGATGCTGCTTCTCGAAACACCGATTTCATTCGCAATCACGGACGTGGTGATTGGTTCTTTTTGTTCCAGCAGCAGTCGTATGGTTTTCTCTGTCATCCGGTCAATCACGAATGATTCCTCCCTTCGTTGTATGCGGTTTCTTTTTGCACCTTTATCTTACCGTAAACAATTCAGAATTGCTATGGCTCATAACGTCGCTTTGTGCACCATCTTGGTGCAAATTGAAAGCGTTATCAGCATTTGCACCATTGCTGGTTCTTTTTGAAGGGTACGTATAAAACACCTGTTTCATCAGACTTTTTTCACTTTTTCAATCAAAAAAACAGCCTTGAATACGACTTGAATTCGACTGCACTTTAATTTTGTCCACAGGAAGGACACAGAAAAAACCGACAAGCTTGAAGCGGAAACCTATGTATAAAGCACGCGTTAAAGCCTTTTCCATGAAGGTTTTCGTATGTAGAGGGAATTGCAGGCATGATACCTTATACCTGTCAGCATACCTGCCATAATACGGATAGAAAAAAGCTTATCCTTTACAGGAGGTTCCTACTCGATTTTGGAAAAAAATAAGAGATATCAAAATCTATCGTGTTCTTTAATAGAAATGAAATCTATTTTAATACAATCACCTTAAAGTAAGAAAGAGCCTTACAGGACAATCGCTTCGATTTTCTTATAGGAACAGAGGAAATGTAATGCTGTATTGTCTCTTTATTTGGCTTTGTCGCCTCTGGCTTGCTTTGTAAGCACAACATAACTTGCTATCAAGAAGCGGTTTTATCAATCTATTTGCAGCTCATGATGGTGCAGCTGACCCATTATCGGATAAAATTGCTTTTCAGTCACACACTTCTATTTCTCATATCCATATACTTCCATGTCTTGATTTATCTTTGTTATTTAAAAAGTAGTTTTATAGAATCAAGCAGTCCAATGCCCCGATTCCCAAACATCATCACAGGTTATGGGAAGAACAAAAAGGACCAATATATCGCTATAAACGATATGGTTGATCCTTTTGCTGATGCCTATACATTGTCCATTCACAGGTAAAGCCGTCACGCTGTGTATGCGCCGCTTTCCTTCGCCTTATTTTGTAAGCTTTGCTGTGATATACTGCTGTGTTTCCTCATCTGCGAATTTTATTAGGTACTCATAATTATGCGCAGAAAGGTAATCAGTGACGCCGGCTGTATCCATTGTCTTTTTCAGAAGATGGGAATACAGTGTCTGATCATCGTGTAAAAGAGAACTGATTTCCATAAAATAATAATCCTTATATTCCAGCGAAACCATGTCAAATATCTCCTCTATCGAGCTGCACTCCTCCAGCTGCTGCTTCAAAGTCTCACTTCGATAATCCTCTGTCGTCTTTCCTTCCTCCATCACGATATCCTGAAAAGGAAATACCAGCTGCTGAAAATCTCCCTGCTTCTTTCTGACTTTTCCATATGTCAACAGATACTTCCACAAATATTCCTTATGTTTTTGTAAATCAAGCATGTTCTCACCTCGTTCTGTTATTATACAATATTTTATTGATAACAAGCAATGGAAATGGCGCTCATTTCACCTTGGAATTTCTTCTTATCCTGAAAAGAGATTATAGGATGGTACGCAAAGCTTTTTACGCTCACCCTTTGAAAATGCGTCAGTTGTGCATATACGGCATCTTCCTTTTTTTACTTCCCCATGATATAATCAGAAAAACAAGGAGGCACGTATTTATGGAGAAGAAGCAATATGTCTGCACGAAATGCGGCAATACGCAGTATGAAAGTGATCAGTTTCAGGCAACAGGTGGTAATTTTTCAAAAATCTTTGATGTACAGAACAAAAAATTTATCACGGTTTCCTGCACCCGCTGCGGCTATACGGAGCTGTATAAGCAGGAAACGGATGCCGGATGGAATATCCTTGATTTCTTTATCGGGAATTAGAAAAGCCGTAACGTATTACACGGGATGTAATTGCGTTACAGCTTTTTTTATGATGCGACTAATGCTTAACAAGCTCTTCCAGCTTTCTGCCGATTTTACGATACAAACGCAAATATAAAGCAAAAACAGCAAGGATCAAAAGCAGAATTACCCCGGAAACCTCTATTCCTATCGTCGTAATAGAGGATGCATTCACACCCAGCCATAAAAAGGCAAGAAGTCCTAGTATGAATACCGAACAGATGGCCAGCATGGTTAGCAAAGACCTCCAGCTTGTCAAAAGTCGCTTATATAAAGCGATTCTTGACATTCGATCGCTGAATATTTCCGGCCTTGTGCCATCTTCTATCTCCGTACGGAAGTAATTCCAGACACCATCAAATTCCCCCTTTTCATGATAGATGTTTTCCCATCCTGCCGCTTTGTAATTTTCCACATACTGATCCGGATCGCGAATATCTTTTTCATAATACCCAAGGTGATAATAATAATTCCTCGGTGCATCCTTTTTAAATATGTATTGGATACCGTTTTTACTAACAAAGTGCAGCCCCTTTTCCGACATGCTGTGCAGATATTCTGCTTCTTCATCCATATCGGATACGAAAAACAGCTTATACTTTTTTACATTCTCTACGGAAACTGTGCTCCCTGTCTTCTCTGCTTCCTGCAAATCTGACTGTGGCTTGCCATCTGCTTCCTCTTTCAATTCTTCCATCATTTTATCCAGACTGTCAGAAGCAATCAGCTCCTCCTTATCTTCGACTTCCGGCGTATTCTGATTGACCTCAGTTTCCGGAGTTGTATTTTTTCCTTTTATCTCTTCACTCATGGCGTGCCCTCCATTTCTACTCTCGATCGCTGTCGGTTTGTTATTGTTCTGTCAAAAACAGTTGTGCAAGCTCAGAAAACGTATCAACACTTGCCGCATAGTTATCTGCTTCCCCAAACCCATAGGAAGCATAGACGAAGGGTATCCCCGCCTTTTGACAGGATGTCTGATCTGTCCTTGTATCTCCGATGTAAACCGGTGCCTGTAGATGATTGCGCTCCACTATGGATTTCAAATTTTCCTGCTTCGGTTTGCCTGTTCTTCCGGAGCACTCGTAATCCTTGAAATATTTCTGAAGGTCATGTACGGCAAACATCGCCTCGATATAACCGTCCTGACAATTTGATACAATATACAACGGATATTTCGCTGACAGCTGCTTTAAAACATCCACAACATGAGGGAACAGCCTTCCGCCATGCTTTCGCAGATATTCACATTCAAATTCACAGCAGGCTTCAATAAGGCGCATCCGCCTTTCATAGGGTAATTCAGGAAACAGTCTTGCGGCGATATCCTCATTTAAAAGCCCCATCACAGATGCGAGCATATCTGCTGTAATAACCTTATTCGCGATCCTTTCCCGCTTCAATATAACCGTATATGCTTCGGCAATTCTTTGGGTTGCATCCCAAAGTGTACCGTCAACATCAAAAATAATTCCATCTGTTTTCATAATAACCTCTTCTATCAAACTGTAACCGTTAATTATCGTAGCATATTTTACAGAAAATGGCTACACTATTTCACGTATTCGCAGCAATCCGGATAAGAAAATTCGCATACCAGAAAAACTCATCATGTACAAGATCCATACGAATAATCGTATGCTCCTCCAGCGACAGCAGCTCCGTGGATAGCGGCTTCATAAGCAGTGTATCCTGTCTGTGTGGAAATCGTCTGCCATACAGCAGCGTTAGATGATTGCTTTTTATTTGAAACGAACGTGGTGCCCATGTACTCGATTTACCATAGGATGTCTTTTTATGCAGCTGCTGCCTGTTAAACATTTTCAAAGCAGTCTGATACAGCATCCAGCGACTGTGTACCTCAATCGCTTCGGAAAAATGTAAATCTGCGAATCGAATGCTGGATGGATGCTTGTGCAGCTGTTGTATCAGAGATTCTAAGTCAGTGTGATATACCTCCTCGTATGCAAGCAGATGCTCCTTCTGTGCTTTTGTTGCTTTAAGTCTTACTTTGATAGTTCGATACATATCCGATTACCTCCTTATACCCTTATATACGAAGAAAGGAGTAAGAATTCCTAAATTTTGATTATACTTTTTTCATTTTTTTATGAAATGATGCTTTTCTAGTATGTTATGCAATGTTTCTATTCCCACAAGTCGGCTGTATATATTGTAATGTAACGGATTTGCATTATAGAAAGCCCTAGGTGGATTGCAGGAAACAGGAGGCTTATGGTCTCTCTCACGGATTTTTATATCATTCGTACTTCCTTATGCCACTCCTGGAGAATACATAAATTTGAAAATAGGTATGGACTTTTAAAAACGATTATGATATACTTTTATGGCAGTGAAATAAAGTGGATTTATTCACTTACTGCTAATCAGAGCTGGAGTAGTACTCAAGAGGCTGAAGAGGTGCCCCTGCTAAGGGTATAGGTCGGGAAACTGGCGCGAGAGTTCAAATCTCTCCTACTCCGCCATTTAAAATTGAAACATCGCGATTGCGATGTTTTTTTCATTTACGAATCGTCGGAGAGAATATAATGGTAATCCTGTAATCAAGCGTTCTTCGCAGGGGTCCTACATATCCTCGATCTAACGAAAAGTAGGCCGCTTGCATGCACCAGAAACATAGCATCATCAGGAAATCGCTTTGATGAATGCATACATTGCAGCCTGCTATTATTACTTCGCATGCTAAAAAGGAAGCAGAATGGTTGATCATTTTAGCAACTGATCAATATCACAGCTTCCTTATTTATATATTTCCTAAAAATAGAGGATAGTATTCTATTTATCTCTGCTTCCTTAGTCTTCAAAAAGTGCGGTAGAAAGATAACGCTCTGCAGTATCAGGAAGTAAAACAACAATTCTTTTTCCCGCAAACACATCCCGTTGCGCAAGCTGCATCGCTGCATACATAGCTGCACCGCTGGATATGCCGACTGCGATTCCTTCCTTCTGTGCCAGTCCTTTGGCTGTGGAAACTGCCGCATCATCCTTTACCTGCAGAATTTCATCTACGAGCTCTCCATGATAATTTTTTGGTATAAAGCCTGCGCCGATTCCCTGAATTTTATGAGGACCTGCCGTTCCACCGGATAATACCGGCGAGTTTTCAGGCTCCACAGCTACGATATGAATATCCGCATTCTGTTTCTTTAGGAAAGCTGCAGCTCCACTAATCGTGCCACCAGTCCCAACACCTGCGACGAATACATCAAGTCTACCTCCTGTATCTCTCCAGATTTCCTCCCCGGTATGAAGGTAATGCGCTTTCGGGTTATTCTCATTTTCAAACTGTTGAAGGATGATGGAATTCGGTATCTGTTTGTGCAGCTCTTCAGCTTTGGCAATCGCCCCCTTCATTCCCTTGCTTCCCTCTGTTAGTACAAGCTCAGCACCATAGCCGCGAATTAGTTTTCTACGCTCGATGCTCATCGTTTCTGGAAGGACGATTATCAAACGTATGCCAAGCGCAGCCGCAGTCATCGCCAATCCGATTCCGGTATTCCCACTTGTCGGCTCAATCAACACAGTGCTTTCATTGAGCTTCCCTGTCCTTTTAGCCTCCTGAATCATTTGATATGCAATGCGATCCTTTACGCTGCCACCCGGATTGAAATATTCTGTTTTTACCAGAATTTCGGCTTTCCCCTCTTTGTTTAAACGATGAATCCTGATCAATGGCGTGTTGCCAATCAATTCGGTAATGCTGTTGTATATTTTCTCCATGTATTTATTCTCCTTTTATCTTAATGCGTATCCTTTACTGTTCTATAAATTAAGTTGAAGAAACAACATCGTGTCGTATGATGAAACTTATCTACTATATGAATTTTCGGTTTCACGCGCCCATCTCCTATCATTTTACTGGGATTATATGCCAATTTCTTCCGCTTGTCAATGCATGTGATTTGAATATTCCTATAATTTTTGTATGATATGCTTGTCTTTTTGATATATATCATCTAAAATATAAGATAAGAGTTGATAGGAGAGATTGATCATGAAAATTTCTACAAAAGGCATATATGCGTTGGAAGCCATGATTGAGCTGGCCTCCAGAAATGAAACCTGTGTCAGTATCCGTGATATAGCAGATGCTAGAAACTGCTCTGTGAAATATCTGGAGCAGATTTTCAAACAATTAAAAAAAGCACAACTTTTGACAAGTATTCGCGGGAAGGAAGGCGGCTATCAGATTGCAAAAAATCCTGATGAAATTACAGCAAAGGATATTATCCTAGCAGTTGAGGAAAAACTGGATCCCGTTGTATGCCTTTCCCATACCTGCACACGTTCCGGCATCTGTCGGACACAGCCGGTATGGATGGGAATGCAGGAACAAATCTATAAGGTTCTCGAGAATCGGACTTTGAAATATTTAACTGATATTTACAGAAATGAGGTGAATGCGTGAAGCTGTCAACGAAATCACGATATGCGGCAAGATGTCTGATTGATCTTGCGATATATGGTAAGGATCACCCCTTATCTATAGCAGAAATCGGTACACGGGAAGAGATTTCTGAGCGGTATCTGGAACTAATTTTCGCAACCTTGAAAAAAGCCGGATTCATCACTAGCGCACGCGGAAGTCAGGGGGGATATCAGCTGATCCGTCCGATTGAAAGTATCACGATTTATGATATCATCGAGTTGATGGAAAGCAATACAAGCATTGTCAACAGACAGGATGAACAAGATCCGATGAAGAGGATGCTGATGCGGGAGGTTTGGTCTTTAATCGATGACAATCTGAAGGCATATCTCTCTGAGCTGACGATTGCGGAATTATCATTATCTTAAGGAGAAGCATTTGGCTTCTCTTTTTAAAACCTCCATCCGTCATGAGGATGGAGGTTTCGTACTGTGTAAACAGCACATGAGATTCAAGTCCCTGGACGTTTCTTTATGAAGCTGCCATGCAGACTCAGGTGCGTCCTCACCAATCCCTGAACAGTACCAATGGTATTCAGGGCAGACTCTCAATCAGAGAATCTCAGGTGCATGAAGAATATTCATGGCACCGACAACATCGCGATGATGATGAAATCCACAGCGACAACTATAGGATCTTCCTTTCACGTTATTGATTTTTCCACAGGAGGGACATCGCTTGCTGGTTAGTCTTGGATTCACATAGCGAATATGTATCCCTGCAAGCTTCGCTTTATAAGCGATAAATTGCTGGAGACGTTGATAGGACCAGCAAACCTGTTCGTGATGTGAAAACTTTTTTTGCAAATGGTACAGCTTTTCCAGACATATTATCTGAATGTTCTGTTCAACAGCAAAATCTACAATCTCACGTGAAAGACGATGATCGATATAGCGCTTGTAGTCATTCAAACGATGGCGCAGCTGTTTTTTTGTACCCTGCGTTCTTTTTATAAATTCATCTGCTCTTTTTCTGATTCTTCTTGTGTGATAACGGATTTCTCTTCCGTTGCCGACAAATCGAATTACGCCATCACAGGTATAACAAACTGCAGGACATCGCATACCGATGTCAACTCCCATTTTCCTTTCCTCTTTTAAGCTTACAGAAATATGCGGTGTACGGACACTGATTAGAAGATAAACGAAAAAATCTTCATGTATTTCTTTGATATCCGCTTTCACAAGATCTCCGCTGTTTAAACGATTCCATTGCTGTTCATGTATCTTTGTTTGGATACGAAGCTTAGGTACAAGGAAGCTTTGTCCAAACATGAATACGAGGGAATATCTCTCAACTCGCATAGATTTCGCCATACAGGAAAAGCTGCTGGGATATATCGCCTTATGCTGCAGACTTCGCTCTTCGTATAAAGTCTTTGCGTAGTGAAGTACCTGTGTTTTTGAATCAAATGCAATAGCTGAGCTGACCCATTTATATGGTATAAAGATTACACTGCCCATGTTTTGATATCGTCTGATAATGCGCTCAATTTCATTCTGAAAGCACCTGCTGTATGCGCGAAGTATCTGCTTCTCTTCATGCGATGCGTGCAGAGGTAATTTGATTGTAAGATACATGCAGTTTTCCTCCTTTCACTATATACATACGATTAAAATTTCAGAAACTCCTAAATTATAATAAAAAAAACCTATATAAGGCTAAAAACAGTACGAATTAACCTTAAATAGTTTTCTTATAAAAAATTAAATAATTATCCGATATTCAATATAATTGCAAACCCTAAATCGCCGTACAGACTCCCCCATTTAAGCAATGATCCTCTTGATCGGTCCAGTCGCTTATTTGTGTGCCTCCCTTCCCTACCAATAGCGCGATTCAATCGTGGGTAGGGTCGCACGCTTGTGGATAACATGCCATACAGCATACCGATCGTGGTTCGGCGTTTATATACACAGCCGGTTATGCATGTAGCTGAAAGCCTGCCATGGCGCAATCGGGTTCCCTCATCTGCTCCTGAAATTTGTTGGTCAAGATGTTGGCCAACTTTCAGAAAGCGAAAAAAAAGCCGATGTTTCTCGGCTTTTAGCGTTCTATGGAGCAGATGAGGTGGGTGTTTTAGAAATCACAATAATTCATGTTAGCTAAAGCAAAGACCACAATCACCACAAAAACTCATGTTTCTTTCATGTCATCTATGCTGAAATCATGCTACAAGGGAGATTAATCTAGCAAGCGTTGGCTTACTTTCACTTAAACTAATGATTGCCTTTCTGCTCCATCTTCCTTTCATGATTTTTGGTGAAAAGCCTTTGTAACTTATTAATTCCTGTCTTGTAACATACGTTTTCCAAAGTTCATGAGATATATATGAAAAAGGGTGAAGATAGTAAATTATCTCCACTCCATTCTCACCTACGTTTATTTTTTCAATGAACAAGTTAATCACTGACCGTATTAATTCATCATTTTCTGACAGCATATATTCTTTGGCTTTCTCTATTAATTCAAGAACTTCATTCCTATCAATTTTTTTAAAAACTGGGACAGCCGAATTAATTTCATGCAATCGTTTTTTCAACATCGCTTTATCATCTTCTAATGCTCTTAGGCTCTCAACAAGTGATGGTAATGAAACACCACCTTCTGCAATAGCATTTGTCGTATTTTTAATTTTAACATCAACATTCATTAACTGTTGATTGACTTGTGAAATCTCACTATCGTGTGAATCAAATTCATGTTCTAAAACTTCATTCAGCATATCGGTGATTCTGTCTACTATAGTGTCTTGTTTCAAGTAAAACATTAGTTGAGATATTACATAGCGTTCTAGATGGGTCGCAGAAAGTTCTCTATTATCACACCGTTTAGCCATTTTTTCCTTCTTTGCACTACAACGGTAAGTAGAATAATATTCCTTATTTTTGCCTGACTTCCTAGTGTTTATATTCATGTGGGACCCGCATTTGCCGCAAATTACTTTGCCAACCAGCATATTCATTTTATTTGTGGTTCTAAAAGAAGAAGCATTTCTTTTTCGATATTTCAAAATTTCTTGTGCTCTGTTGAAAGTTTCTTCATCTATGATTGCTGGAATAGCATTTTCCACAACGATAATCTCATCTCTATTATAATTCCTTTTGCATGTACGTTTTCCTGTCAATGGATCTTTCTTGCTTTTCAAATAAGTAAGCCTGCCTACATATTTTTCATTATTAAGATAGTCGATGAGAGTACTTTTTGAATTGAATAGATTGCCACGAGTTGTGCGAAAACCTTTGGCATTTAATTCATCACAAATTAATTGATAACTCCAACCATCTTCAACGAATCTTTTGAATAACAATCTAATCGCATCTGCATTAGGTTCGTCAATCTCAAATTTTAGTGTATCTTTATTCACTTTCAATCCTAATGGTGGAGTAGAACCTGTAGTACGGCATGTATAAGCGTTTTCTTTTAAGCCCTTTATACATTCTCTGCCCAAATTCAAACTGTAGTACTCTGACATTCCATCCAAAACACTTTCAAGAATTACACTCTCTGGAGAATCATCCAGATGTTCTGTAGCTGAAACTATACTGATTCCAGCTTTAGCAAGGATATTCTTATAATAAGCCATATCATAACGATTTCTTGCAAAACGATCTCGTTTGCTTACTAAGAGAAATTTAACATCCGGGAGATTACCACTCTTTACATCATTAATCATTTGCTGAAAACTTTCTCTGTTATCTGTGGTAGCACTTTGTGCAGAATCTATATAAGTTTTGATAATATTATATTTTGATTTTGCGAACGTATTAATTATACGAATTTGAGAATCTATACTTTCTTCACGCTGATTAGTTGACGAATATCTACTATATATAATTGATTTAGGTAATTCATTACTCTTTTTCATAACTCTCACTCCTTAGTCGTATTAAAAAATGAACAAATTGTTTTAAACACTCATCTGTAACTGTCATCCCATCCAACATCCAATGGAACTTAGAAATCACTAAGGATTGTCCTTTTGTTTCTTTTAATCGTTTACGTGTAAACAGAGCCTGTCGGAATGAAACTTCACCTTTCAATGGTGGAAGTTTTTGTATTTCCGACAATACTGGTTCACTTGGTTCCATGAAAAGATACTCTACAATTTCCTTGGAATTTGTGGTACCGACATTTACCTCAGTTTTTAAGTGAGTCCAGTTCTTTAATTCAGTTAATTTCAACATGATTTTTTATTCCTTTCTTACTTCTACATATTTATATTAAATGCTTGAAGACTATGTTTAAAACGATAATGAGGAGCGGTGGTAATGTGTATTTTTTCAATCATCTTATCATCCTTACTGGATGATTGACGAACAATCACAGAGTCACTGCTCCCGTAAATCCCGCTAAAACGCTAGCTATTATTCTTCAAATAAATCTTCATTATCCACAAGTTCCACTTTATTCTTCTTTATGTCCTCACTTACCACAGTTTTCTCATCATCAAAGACTACATCCTTTTTGATTACGACAACTGGGATTTTATCTGATGTGCCTACAGTTCTTCTATTGTAGAAGTTGTTACGTTCACCATCATGTTCAACTATCAACGCACCTTTTTCCTTTAATTTCATTAACACCATCTTAGGATTCTTAAAGCCATTGCTAGTTAATAGACGGTCGAACTGCTTACGTGAGAATGTTATATCAACATCATTGTATTTTCCCCAGATCGTTGTAGAATAGTTCTTCTCGATTCTATTATTAGGACTGTAAGAAGAACCCTTATACGCATAGAAATGGGATATATTCTCTGATACAAAATCCATAATTAAATCGTAGGCATTCTCTGCTAATTTGATTTCGTTTTGCTTGTCCTTAGCACTCTCAATCAATAGGTTTACAATGTTTTCAGTATCCCATTCAACATCAAGAGTATTTTTCAAAATATCGAATGTTACAAGGAAAATTGCAAACTTAGATGCGATTCTATCTGAAAAATGCTTCACATATGGTTTGAGTTTAGGAATAAGTTCATCTGTATAATCATTCCAGTAGTCAATAATGTCATCTTCATCATATTGAATCAATTCCTCAATGAACAACTTACCAAACGTACCATAGTTCCGTGTTAAGAATTTTTTGATTCTGTTTGATTGTTCAGCTGAATCAGTCCATGGGAAATCATTAAACTCAGTTAAACGAATCACCGTACTTCCCACAGTCTTTTCTTTCATTTGATCTAATATCCGAATTTCTCCAGAGCTTAGTAAGACAGTACGAAATGTTTCATTCTTCTGTAACAGACTATCTCTATTTAATCTAGCCTTATCAACACCACTACAGAACTTATAAATCATAGTGTTCATGTTCTTAATGTTGTTCGTGCCTGCTTCATCAAATGCTATTGGAAATCCTTGTATCCCACTTGAAGAAATTGTTTTTAGTAAAGCATTTTCCGTAGAACTCCATGATTTTACAAGAGAACCATTTCCACTAGACACCGTACACTTACCCCAAGGGGACATGGCAAGCATTAAAGCACTTGATTTTCCAGTACTCGAATTACCACTTAGGTTGATGAACAGATTTTCAGCATCAATGCTTTCGGCTAAGATTCCAAGCACTGGAGCAGTAAGACCTAAAGTTAATGCTAACTGTAGGTAAGCATTACATTCTAATTCTTTTTTTATGAATGTAATGTAGTCACCAACATTTCCCTTAGATTTTAGATTATATTCTCCTATGTAAGTAGACTGTATATCTTTTCCAATTACTTCGTTGAGTAAATAGGTATTTGTACGCTCACCATCTTTGTAATACCAACCAAGGTGCTTATGAGCGTAATGAACTGGGATGGTATTATCAGTTTTTGCCCAAAGCAAGTATTCTAGGACTGACTTTGCATTAATCTCATTTATATCTAAACCAATATCCGCTAACAGCAATAATGATGATTTTGATAACTGTGACTCTGTTATCACTTTTTCTTTTAATGCGTTGACTGGATCTCTGAAACTTAGATTTAGGTTCCATGTATTATCTTCAATTACATTTAAACGATAGACAATGTTGATTTCTCTGCAAAGAATTACGTACTCATTTAATTCGTTTAGTATCCATACATATTTATTTTCTAACTTAAACGGTTCTTTTTCATCCATTTTTCATTACCTTCACTTTCAATTTGTGGGATTTGCGGGATCGTCCTAAGAGTTCATGACCTCAAAGGACAATCCCACATTTTCCACATGTATCAAACTATGAAGTAACCTTTTTCCGTTAAATCATAGTTAAATTCTTCCGCTGGGTCAGCGTACTGAACATCTTGTACGTTTTCAAAGCGGATGTAATCTGACTGCTCGTTGATTACAACACTTACCCAGACCTGACATCCGATGAACTCCTTAAGTTTGCGAGTTCTGCACGCTTGTGCCAGTCTGTTAATCATGTCCCAAGAATGCTTAGGAGTCAGATTTGTTTTAAGAGAGAGGGTGTATGTACTATCATCATCAAGTACAAGATCAAATGTTACTTTAATCTTATCAACATTGATGGGTTCTACATTTTTGATTGTAGCAAAGTAGACACCTGCTTCTAGAGTGTTGCCTGTGTAACTTGGAACTACTTGATCCAAAAAATTTACTTTGTTCATTTTTTCGTCCTTTCTTGTGGTGCATGTAGTACGTCTACCATAATTCCCACATTATGTAGTGTCAGTTGTGAAGTAAAGAATCCCCACATCTTCCACAAATTTCATACTGCTTTCTAGAAAACAATGTATGTAATCCCACCTTTACATACATTTAATGCTTTTGTAACCTCAGCAAGTATGTACTCACCTTAGCACGTCTATAGTTTAATCCGAATATTCGCTAAAGTAAACCTTTAGGAGTATTCCTTTATCTTTGCTCTGCATTTGAAAGAAAACACTTGAAAAAGCCTATTTTCATTGGTATTATGATTATATCCTATCAAACAAAATATTCACTTTTAAGGAATATTTTAGCAAAAAGAAAGAGGTGTTTTCTGTATGAGTGCGAAAAACAGGCTAGAAGCAGAAAGATTGAAAAGAATAATTTTTATGGTTAATGAAAGAAACACGAACCCTAAGAAAAAAGGATTCAAAACCGAAAATGAGATTGTCGAAGAATATAACAAAAAATATCCAAATGATTCATCTCTAACACAAGGAAAATTATCAAAAATAAAAAAAGGAACGATTGAAAAGCAAGATGGTTTTTATACTGTGCTTACTGATGAAGCACGATTTCGCATTGTAGAAAACGCTTTTAAAAAGGCAAAAGGAAGTGTATTAGAAGTGAGGGAATTTGCCATCCATTGCGACGGTAGTGTTATGGATCTTTTTAGGACTCTTGAAAGATATTTTTACAAAGATATTTTCGATGTTAGATTCGACAATCAAAAATTATTTTTCAAAGCATTTTACGACCCATCACATTTTATACAAGACAATGATGGAAATGAAACAGAAGTTGATTATAAAGATATTATAAATGTACTAATTCGTATTGATAACAAATTGAACAAAGAGCATGAGCAAAAAGATTAGCAAAAAAAATATGGTATCTGTGTGCTAACCACGAATACCACATTTTTTTACTATAGACTTTCTACAAAGTAAAGACACACTCCTGATTCATCTCCTGTAAGGTACAACACAAAAAGGGAGACTCTTTTATCATCTTCAATGATTACCTCCTCACATTCTGGGCATTCTTCCATTAGATTAAACGCTTGTTTGACTTCCACGCACTCTTTGACGGTTTTTATTAAAAAGAGTTTTACTCCATAATTTTTATCTGTTCCCCAATCGCTATTCTTAGGGTATTCAGTATCGTTGATTTTTAAATGTGTTTCAACATGTAGTTTTAATTTGTCGTAACCTCTAGCGACAAGGCTAGTGACGACTTCCTGTCTGTTTTTATCTGTGATTTCCATAATCGTATCACTTCCTTTCATTTTTTGTTTACGGAACATAGGAACTTAGAAAACTATATCTATAAGCAACGTATTCGTGTTTAAAATCGCTAATCAATTATTCTATGACTAATTGGTCGTTTCCTAACAAAATTTTCTTACAATGCAAAAATAGAGCCAAAGCCTTTTTTCGGCTTTGACTCTATTAATTTTATTCTACAAACGATTACTTAACATGTTTTACTTTTTTACGAATCACAACTCCCATTACTAATAATGTACTTAATGATAATATTACAAATGGTAAAGTATTTGTTGAATCACCTGTTGCAACATCACTTGTATTCTTGATTGTTTCTTTTTTGTCAGTTGATGGTGTTTCTTTATTGCCATTAGTATTCGGTGTTGATGGTTTCTTATCGTCAGTATTTGGTGTAGTTGGTTTAGTTGGTTTCTTATCATCATCTGATGGTTTACTAGATTCCGTCTTTTCCATTACTACATACGTTGAGAAATGAGTTGTAGTAAATGAAATTGAATCGCCATTTACTACACTTTCAAGTTCTTCTAAATTTCCTTTATCATCCATATAGTAAACACCTAAATCTTTATTTAAAAGATTTTTAGGGATTGCGATCGTTAAATCTACACTACCTACAGGTTGGATATATTCGTCATTGCATAATAAATTCATATCATATGCGACATATTCCTTATCTAAGTTTAAATCGGTTCTTTGTGTTGACTCTAAGACTGCACTATCTGGAATTGTTCCAACTTTAGCATTAAGTTTGATTTCTGTATTTGTTGACTTATATTCTTTGATTTCTCTTTTGTCAAATGGGATTATCACTTTTCCCTGACGATCAACGATATTGTTATTATCATCAATGAAATAACCTTGAAGAATTGTGTTATAACCAAAAGGATCAGTAGCATCTTCGATGATGTATTTTAAATCATAGACACCTCCTTGCTCTCCATAAAATGTACCATCAGGTTTGTTAACAATTATCCCTTGATTAGCAAGAGCTTTTACTTTTTTCACTGTACCATCCATCATTTCAACCTGTAAGTTATATTGTACAGAATTATTAAATATCGAATCTAAAACATTATCATTATAATGAACAACAAGGTCTGCTATTGCATGTGCTTTACGATTAATTACTTTACCTTCAACTTTAACTACTTTTGATTTTACAGGTTTTTCTATTGTTACGCTTTCACCGTTTTTATTAGTTATAATTACATCTGCTAAAATTTCAAATTCTTGAGCAGTATTTATAAAGTTTTTTTCATTTGCAGGATTATTTTTTATCTTGTTCTCTATTTCATAATCTTCTGTGTTTACCCCATCAATTTTTAATGAAAAATCAAGGTAAGGCAATGTAGTAATTCCTGTGTATTGTTGATACAAGATACCATAATCTTTATAGTCATCATATGCTGAACTATAACTTTTACTCATTTCAATATATTCTGTATAATTATTTATAACTTCTATATTTTCAGCAGTTAAATTAGTTAGAACTTTATCTTCTATTGTTGAGTTTTCTACAGGTACATCATTTTTTTCATTTATGTTTTCTGAATTGTTTTCTACAGTAACTGTGTCTGTTGATTCCTCATTTCCTGTTGCATGAATCGCACTACCATTGCTTATAGTATATGTAATACCAAAGCATAATAATAAAGCTAATATTTTTTTCATCTTCTTCTCCTTTTTACATCATCAAATCATGTTGAAGATCGACAAGTATCTTACCTAAAGTGATTTTTAATGATTTTAATAAGTTTAGCCTATCTTCACTTGTTTCAGAGTTATTCTCTGCTTTTGCTAATTCTACTTCAATTTTCTTCAATCTATCTTCTGCCTCATCATACAAATCTTTTTTAATTTCTCTTAATTGCTTGCGTTTTATGTTTTTTGCTATTAATCCGCCCGTTAAAGCAACTCCAGCCACAGGCAACGCACCTAGAACTAACACACCAGCAGCCATTCCACCGCCAACGATTGAACCAGCAGTTGCTAGTGCTGTAGTAATACCAGCTGCTGACAATCCTGTTATACCTAAACCGTATAATGCGAGAAATGAAACTCCAGCTCCACTACCTGCACCCAAAGCGTTTGAAAGAACATCAATCAAAGGACTATCTTTAATCGTCCTTGTAGGGTCTCCAAGTGTTTTTGATGCTTCATTGATTACATCTACAACAGGTTGTAACGATTTAATGTCCTTGAATATCATATCCTCATTTTTCTTGCTTTTCTCCATTTTTCTCTCCTTTTCCATACCTTAATGTAGTTATATTTGCAGAATACTACACACAGTAGTTTATACAATTATATTACTACATCTAAGAGTTTATTTCAACATCGCACTACCATTTATTCTATAATTTAAAAACAAAGGGGGTGCAATCCTATGAGAAATATTGGAGAAATCATCCAAGATAATTTAGAGATGAAAAACATGACTCAATCTGAATTAGGTGAAAAACTAGGTCTTTCTCAAAAAGCCATATCAAAATATGTAACAGGGAAGTCCCTGCCATCTATTGAAACCTTGGAAAAAATATGTTCAATTCTTGATGTCAATATCACTTCTTGCTTTAACTTAAACTCAATCAATTCTTTATCACCTCAAAATAAGGATGAAATTGATGTATTAAAATACTATCGATTGCTGAACAGAAAAAATAAATCCCTTGTCAAAGACTTATTGAATGCTTTGCCAAAAGATTAGCGCATTTATCGTTCATTACCCAAATGGTGTACATCTGTTCAGAATCAGCCATTCCCACACTTACCGTATGAAATTCAAATGTATTCTCGTATTTAGGTTTCGTACTACTCTGTTCGATTCTAATGAATTTATTTGAACATGTTACCTTGAATTTCTGTAGGTAGTCTATGTTATTCTTCTTTCCTATCAGATTATCAATCATCTGCCAAATTATTACCTGAATGGAAAGGGGAACTACTGAATCAATTCCCCTAGTTATGTATCGTTTATTATCAAACATATAAAAAATATCCCTTAACCACTGATTTATTGGTTAAGGGATTTATTTTTGATTGACAATGTTTCGCAGATAGTTGACAAATTCATCACTGAATAATTTATCCTTGATTGCTTTATCAAATAACTGAATGAACTCCATTTCGGTAAGGTCACAAGGTCTTACAAGCATTCTGTTTTGAATCTTGCCACTACGATCCCGCATGTCCTTATACAGACAAATGCGTACTTCTTCACGCTCTAGTTCCTTGACGTAGATTTTTTCAAACGCATACGTATAGCCTAACCCGTCTTTATCTGTAATCTTAGTTGACTGTAACAAGGTGCAGTATTTTGTTTCTTTTGCCTGTGATACTTGTGGTACGATTGCCTTAGTCTTTTCCTTTATTGGAACAGTCTTAGTTGCTGTTACTGCTTTCTGTACTTCTTCTGCTTTCATTTTTTCCTTCTCCTTTAGTTTTACTAAAATCTTTTATCTCTGTTATTACGATTAATGTGATTCCTATCGCTAGCCCAAGTATCTGGAAGAAATCCTTCTTCATTTTGACTTTTTCCTACTGATTGACTTGATCTTGCTATATTGATAAAAAAAGTCAACCGCCAATTTCAGACCTTGATAAATTAGCTTGTAATTCTGCATCAACTCATCTCCTTTACTTTTGACTTTACTTTGCATTGGAATAGCAACATTAAATAGAATCCGTAGTATTCACTGATTTCCGACGCAATTTCATTTAATGCGCTGATTTTTATAGATTCCAAACCATACTCCTTGTATTTCTTCAATGTGTAAGTAAACGAATAGGGGAGTTTTACAAGGATTTTAGAAACATCATACTGATTTTTAAATCTGAGTTCAAAGTTAAGATTCAGCTTGAAGTACTTATCTGTTTTCTCTGTTGTATATGTTAATGAGAAAGCTCCTTCGAAATCATCATATTCATCCTTATTATCAAATACCTGTATATCTTGTTTGCCAACTTCAAGAACATCGCAACGTACGTATATTTTAGGCTCAAGCATTATTTTCACCTCCTTTCTTTTAATTGGTGCAACCTAACAAATGCCCAGCATCACCCCCTTTCTTTTTGTGGTGTCTGTGGTAACTGTAAATCATGTACTTTTTAAACACATGTGAAATTCACTTAGCATGAAATCTAAAAAACATGAATGCTAAAAATCCTCGTTGGTAGGACATGAAAAAAAGGCATTCAACGTAGTTTCCTCTTAGAATGCATACGTTAAATGCCTTTACATATAAAAAACTCACTTTTACATGAGTTTACGTGTTTTTTATTGGAGCAGATGAGGGGAAATGAAAAAAAGCGAATAACATTGTACCATTTTCATTTAAAAAGCCTTTAAACATCGCATATATTCGTATACTGCTGCACCATTGCTAAATACCTTTTTTTATAACTTTTTACAAAATTTTCGTCATATTTTCGCCATGAATCGCCATTATAAAAGCCGGTATGCACCGGCCTAGCTCTCTATAGGAAGATTTTGGGAATTTCTGACAGGGGAAGAGAGCCAATGAAAGTATATTATAAATCTATGCACATGTAAATATAAAATATTATTCATTCTATATCATCGTTATAATATCTTGTAATATTCTACTTTAAGGGTTAATATAGAATCATAGTAGTGGAGGAAAGAAAGAATGAAAAAATTTAAAGTTTACAGGTCCTTTGGTGATTTGGATAAACAGATCCGAAAGCATGAACTGATTGCCGTTGAGTATGGAACATCTATTGAAGAAGCTGAAGAAGCAATCATAAAATGTATAAAGGCCGACCTTGATACAAATCCGGATGCACAGGCTTATAGAGATTTCACAACCCTTGTTTATGAACTCGAATTCAATGAAGACAATCATAAGAATAAAACATATAAATATTGTACAATCGGTATCATACAGCCTGACTATGCATCTGAGAACATCGTAATTGAGTATGGTATCAAAGAAGAAGAAAGTATATCAACACCATAGCTATTTAAGTATGGTGTTTTATTTAATGAGTAAAACACGTATAAATATGTGTTATTTATATTGATATACGTATTTACACGTGTTATAATATAGATGTAAAAGGAAGGAGATATCAGGATATGCCAATGACAGCAAAGCAAATGATAAAGTACCTCAAGAAAAATGGATTTCAAGAAGTACCTAGTGGTGGTGGTTCACATAGAAAGTTCTGGAATCCAGATACCAAGAAAACAACGGTCGTACCTTATCATTGCAAAGATTTAAAAAAAGGCATGGAGCAAGCGATATTGAAGCAGGCGGGGCTAAAAAAATAGCCCTTGCCTGCGCGGTTATCCTAATATCTTATATTAAAGGAGGTTTATGATATGTCAAAACTTTATTATCCTGCTATTTTTCATGAAGCTGAGCCAGATGAAAAAGGTTACTGGGTTGAATTCCCGGATCTACCTGGGTGTTTAACACAAGGCGAAACGCTGGAAGAAGCTGCGGAAATGGCAGAGGATGCACTTGGTACGTGGTTCGCGCCAAACCCGTTGGAACCAGCTCAAGAATTTCCGAAGCCATCGAATCCAAGCGATATCAAATTGCAGGGCCGTGATTTCGTTTTAATGGTCAAATATGATGGTGTCGAATGGGCCAAACGGTATAACAACAAAGCTGTCAAAAAGACGCTTACTATTCCGGCATGGCTGAATGATCTCGCTGATAAAAACAACATCAATTATTCACAAACCCTGCAGGATGCGCTTATCAAAAAACTAGGCATCTAGCAATACATTTTTCATTATTCTCATCCGTAATTATTATAGCAGCAAGAAAAACACCCTACTTAACGATAAGCGCGTAGGGCGTTTTTTTATTCACTTTGTCCGAAAATATCGTTATATTATTACCCTACAGATTTCAGCTCATCGATCTGTTTTTGTAAGTCCACAACTGTTTCCTGCAACTGTTCGACTTGTTCGATCACTGTCACTGCATCAGCTCCATCGATTGATTTCCATATCACTATTTCCATCTGCTGTCCAGCATCCAGGGGCTTTGTTAAGGTGACATGCGTTGCATCATGTGTGTAGTCGATCGTTTCCGCTGTCCTAAGTCCATTGATATACACCTCTAGGATATCCAGAGTAGTGTTATATCCGGCTATACCAATATCGAATACCTTTTGGCCGGCTGTACTGGTCATAACATTCGTAAACTTCCGGATGAGAGTTGAGGTAGACATTTGTTCTTTTATTCCTGTAAACCATGTATTGAAAGCTGTATTGTTGGATGTCCTATCCTCATAGAATGCTGTCTGATACTGCGTGAATAGTGTTGTCGTATCTACCTGATCGACAAGCCCGGTAACTACACCGCACACACCTGCATCCAGTCGAGTGTCAGTTATAAGAGATTGTGTTATAGCAGTTGTCTGCTTCGGTACACTGACCAGCGCTAGTCCTATTTCAAACACCGCAGATGTTCTCTCTATCGCTGGCGCAACTGGATTTGTTGCACTTGCTCCTTTCTTAATCATAAAATCGATTGTACGTGCGGTAAAGTCTAGGCGGATCACCACACGATCTATACGGTTTAGTGATACATCAGATGCAGCAATAGATATTATTTCATCTGCATCTGATATGAACCATTTCCAATCCAGTCGTGCCTCTCCTTTTTTAATGACGATGTTCATTCCTGTGCCAGCGGTTACCTGTAAATTATCACTTGGGGTCGCAAAAACACCATTTGATATCAATTTCCTAAGTCCATAGTTAAAATCATTTGCATCATAGATTCTATCTTTATTCACACTATTGAAAAAACCATACTTTTTCGACATTCACTATCCCTCCTCATGCTCCAAATGTAGGTGTTACGATATAGCCATTCTCATCTTCTGATTCCATAACCTCGATGATACGTGAGTTTATAGATATCCCCCAACGGTCATTCTCGATCGTGACGATATCGCCCAGTTGATAATCTTGGCGGTACTGATAATTTACGTTCATACTGACTTCGCCATCAAAGGCTTGTGTCATTGCTGTTTCTGATAATTTTTCGTACCCACGTTCCGTCAATGCTTTATCATACGCTACATCTGACACTTCACCTTCATTTGACGATATGTCTCTGGCATCTACGAATATTTCTCTGCGATCTATACCTTCTGATGTTCCAACCGGAAGTTTTCGGCGTTGTGCACCTTCTCCTTCACCTGCAACAAGAGCAAAATTTTTATGTTTGGAATTCACCTCAGTGTATGTACTTGATATTAGATTATCGTTCTTATCTGAAAATACCACATGCGGGTTTTCATCCTGCGCATAAGAACGGTCAATACCCTTATATAACTCAAATAAGAAACAGTTATCTCTCAGTGTCATACGGAATCCCATCCCATTTGCTTGACAAACAGCTGTGACAACATCCCCGATTTCATCACCAGTATATTGTGCATTCAGTTTTTCACGATACCCTTTTATTGGCGCGATACCGATGATATCGATTTTACGTGCGTTTATTTTAGGATCTGTGATATTATCCTTTATCAGTGCAATAAGTCCATTTTCAACAGTTCCGCTGACCTGTGTTTGATTATATACGATTCTTCTTGTAAGGAGAGATTCCGCAAAGCGACCAATCACCTTTAGATATTCTGTTTCTCCATCATCTGTTATATTGATATCCTCAATAATTCCTACATATGGATCATCGTATCGTAAAACGTAATAATCTTTACGCAATAACTCATAACGCTCCTGATCCATGGCAACGTATATTTCAAAGTCACCAAGATCATAGTATCTACTCATCCAGATAACAGATGCTGTTTCAATGATGCCAAGGCGTTGAAATTGACGATCACATATGATTAGCTGCATATTTATACCCCCTCATACTCATCAGTATGGATGATTGATAGTTCTATCATATCCTGTCCCTGTTCCGCTTCAAAAACAAATACGTTGTCACCGATATCCATCTGAAGCCAGGTGCTCTCCTTTGTGACAGCATTAAAGATATTGATTGTCTGTGCGTTGCGTAGCAGATGAGCAAATTTATTGCCAAAATGGGTTGATACTGTGACGACATCTCCTGCTTGAAAATCGTATCTCAAAGCTAAAAACTCACCAGTAGAACGATCGAATATCTTAGGATTCTTGACGATCCCATTCATACGGAAAATGAATCGCACTCCTGTTATGACTTCTCCACTGTTTAATGCAACGATTTCAGGTATCTCCAGAAATGTTCCAAACTCGAACATGCTACCGTCATCACATGAGAATTCAAATGTGAATGCTGGTAGTATCTGTGATCCACCATCTGTTATCGTATCGATATTCCTGAGGTATGGATATTGGCAATAGACCACGATCTCCATCATCGGTATCTGTGCAAAATGATCATATTGTATCCCTTTTACCGTTCCTTCCGCAATCACATCACGATGTGAATTTTGATATCTGACTTTCAAATACTGTTTGATACGTGCATATTGATATAGACGCAAGCGGGCAGCTTCCACATCTCCAGTCAATACCGTGTATATCGTTACAGTACGCGGTTCCACATAGACTGACTGGATGTCCTCTCCGTCATATCCGATGCGCTTTGTTGTACTGATCTGCGCATCAGGAGGATCCAGTCCATCTATTTGCACTACGATATAAGAAGGATCATTCGTCAATTCCAGTATTTCCTCTTTTTGATTTTCAATGGATAACGCGAAGCTCATCGCCTGCCACCTCCCATCAAATCTTTGAATCGTAACGCTCTATTCGTATTTCGATAAATTTCACGTTGTGACAACGCTTTCGGACTATAATTGTATTGATTTAATGTCCACTGCGTTCCAGTCGTCCCCTGTGGCTGTTGTGATGTCATGGAAGGCTGTGCCTTTACGACAGTGCTTTTCTGCATACCTGATATAGCCATGCTCATATTGTCATTAAGCTGTGGAGCAATAGCGCTCGTTCCGTCTACCATGACAGAAGTTATTTCACCTATTACTTTTTTAATGGACGGAATGCGATCGCGTAGTGCATTGACAAGTCCTAATCCAAAATAGTCCCCGCCTTTATATGCTTTTCTGGAAGGTGAATGGATGTCCAGTGCCTTGTACATAGCTGTAATCATTCCACCAGCCATTCCACTTACGGCCCCCCATACATCACCCTGTTTGTTTTGGATACCTGCTTTCGCACCCAACGCATATAACTCTCCGGCTTCTGTAAACTTCCATTGTTTCGCTTTATCATCAAAGGCGGCCAGCCCCTGTGCTGCTAGATATTTCCATGCCCCCGTCGTTTCCTTTGTATTTTTTGTAATTCCCAGTTTTGCCATCATAACCTGGTTCAGAGCAGCCACTTTGTAATTGTCAGAACCTTTTTCAAATCCACTGTTTCCTTGCTTGGTCATGTTCTCCCAAGCAGTCCGGAATCCTTCTGTTCCTTCTTCTACAGTAGATTTTTGGTTCTTCACATCATCCTTCAATTTTTTCAGCCGGTTCTCACTTGCTGTTATCTGATCCTGGTACATCTGGTCACCAGTATCCTTGTATCTCTGCTTTAAATATGAAAGCAATGTCTCTTCATTAGCTACCTGTTCCTGTGTCGATAATACGACTTTCTTTCCTTTATCATCATATGACCTGGATATATAGGCGTTGATCGCTGCGATGTCTTCAGCATTTCCCTGTGCATATAGCTTCTGCAGCATCTCTTGTTCTGCGATCGTTTCTGTATAGCCTTCTGCAAGCCGTTTCTTCTCTGCATATGTTTCTTCTGCAAGCACCAGATCTTCTCCTGCAGCTCCTGCTCTGACAGCGTACCATGCCTGTTCATTTGTCAGACCTTCTTCCATGAGCTTATTCACACTTTTCTGGAGCTTTGCTTTCTGATCCACTACTTCTTTTTCAGCTTCCTTCTGCTCTTGCAACGCTTTAGTCTGATTCTTGATTGCTGTTGAATAAGCCTCTGCTCCGGCATCGATGATCGTCTTTGCACGCTGCTTCGCCATTAGATCATCCAAAGCCTTCATTTGTTCCTTGTAGTTGTCAATAACATTACCAGTCATGGATATCTCAGTACCCATCGCCTCGTTCAGTTCTCCTACAATGAATTTCGCACGACCTTCATAACCTTTTTTTACATTACCGTTCACATCCACAAGAGATGATAATTCATCCTTCAAACGCATATAGTAATCGATTTCAGCTGCACCGTCTTGCATCGCCATTTGCTTGGCTTTGCTCATCTCGTCCCATGCTTCCCGGTTTTCTTTTGCTTCGTCTGCGTTCTCTCTTAGTTTTTTGGTTGCTTCATCTTCATGATTATTGAATGCCAATAAAGCTGCTACGACGCCGCCAATGGCAAGCGCCACCAATCCCCACGGGCTTGCTGAATGCAAAAGATTAAGCGCCTTAGTCTTAATGATCTGTATATCCATCGTTCCATTCAGTACTCCCATAACTGTGTTATATGCAAGTAAACCTGCTTTTGCTACAAGTTGGATAGCATTCAACTCACCTGTTGCCTTCGTAGCGATAGCAGTCTTTGTTTGATAAACGAGGAATGCACCTGCAAGTCCGGTAATGAGCGGAATCAGTTTGTCAGCATTTTTTGCCAAAAAAGCAAAGCCTTCAATCAATGGTGGAATGATCGATGTAACGACCTTCAAGCCTGCCTGCAGGAATGACGACAGTCCTTTAACTACACTTGCCAGCGCATTTTTGATATTAGGCTTGCTGAGTTCCTTGGCTAACTTACTAAATTCCTTCGTTACAGAATCAATACCTTTTTTTAGATCATCCTTGAAAACATCATACATTTGTATCCCTAAGCCTTCAAGCGTGGATTTCAGTATCGTTGCAGATCCTTTTACATTGTTCTGCATCGTGTCTGCCATTTCCTTGGATGCTCCATCTGCATTCTTGATTGCCGTCTTCAGTTTATTATAATCGCTCTCACTGGCATTGATCACAGACAACATACCTGCCATGCTTTCCTTACCGAACAGTGTTGCCGCTGCACTTGCCTGCTGATCCTTAGTCAATCCACCGAATGCCTTGCGCAGGTCTTCTACAACTGTAGCAAATGGTTTCATCGTTCCATCCGCATTTGATAATGATAAGTTATATTTATCCATGATCTCACGCATCGCATCCGTAGGCTTCGCCATATTTGCAATCGCATTCTTCAGCGTAGTCCCGGCTTTGGAACCTTTGATACCACTATTTGCCATAAGACCGATCGCTACCGACATATCATCAATACTATATTTCATCGTGCCTGACAAAGCAGCTGCTTCTTTGAATGATTCACCCATCATGGATACGTTCGTGTTAGCACTGGAAGATGCAGCGGCAAGAACATCTGCAAAATGTCCGGAATCCTTAGCACTCAATCCGAATGCTGTCAGCCCATCTGTGACGATATCGGATACGGTTGCCAAGTCTTCACCGGAAGCAGCGGCAAGTTGCATGATACCGTCGATGCCCGCCAGCATATCCTGCGTCTTCCATCCAGCCATAGCCATATACTTGAATGCCTCCGCCGCTTCCGATGCTGAGAATTTTGTTTTTGCTCCCATCTCTTTGGCTTTTGCACTCAGTAACTCCATATCTTCTGCGCTTGCTTTACTGATTCCCTGGACCTCACTCATTCCAGCTTCAAATTCCACGCCGACCTTCGTTGACGCAATGATCATCGCTCCCATAGCCGCAGTACCTGCTTTAAGCGCTGTTACCAAGCCTTTTCCGATGCGTGTTGTGAGTTCTCCCGATACTTCTTTCAATTCTGATAGCTTCTTAGTTGTATGTTCTGCTTTCTGTGCAGCCTTTAATGATTCCGCTGCTTCTTTTGATTGTGCAGAAGCCAGGCGATCAAACTCCTCAGCTGTGATCTTTCCACTGTTTTTTGCATCAATCAATTTTTTATTGAATTTTTCCATAGCTTGTTCACTAGCCATGACTGTTGATTTCTGCTTTTCGATTTTCACAGCGAGATCCTGTGCCATCTTGGAATTTTCTCCCTGATTCTCGCAGACGAGAGCATACTGTTTTTCGAGGTCAGTCAGTTTTTGCTTCTGTGCACTGATAACGCTTGTCAGTTGCTTCTGCTTTGCGCTCAAGCCATCTGCCGAAGATGACCAGTCTTTCATACCGGTCGTTCCAGCCTTGAACTGTGCATTCGCTAACTTGATTTCACGGTTCGCGGATTGTATACTTGATTTCAGCTCACTTATGTCCGCTTTATATTTCATCGTTGCTTCAGTATTTTTCGCCATATCTTCACTTCCCTCTAGTACCAGCTATCGTCTGTCGCTTTACGCCGTATGACACGATCGCTATTATTCTGAATTATTTCATCGTTTGTATCTATACTGTCCAGGATGCGCCTTACTAATTTGAACACTTCTCCGCTCCGCTCTTTCCGCAGCATGAGAGGATTCATTCCTGTATACCTGGTACATATCATATCCTGCATACGGAACATCACCTGATAAAGGGTGAGAGTGCTGCCACCCTCACCCTTTACGCGTTTTTTCCGTCATACTCCATCGATTCCTTACAATACATAACCAGTTCCACAAACAGCGGAACAAGCTCCTTCATCTTTATCTTCTTTAGATCGTCATCGTTCAATGATGGAAATATCTCTTTCAACAAGTGTTTCACTCTTGGCAGATTATTCCTGATCAGATTCAGAAGAAGACCGTTGAAGTCTCCTTCCTCATCCAGTTTTAAGACATCATCCAGCAATGCAAGGATATCGTCAACAGTTCCCAGCATGATGTCATATGCATCTGCTTTTACTGTTTTTTCAATCGTTTCCTGATCTTTCCAGACATTTAATATCATCTAATCACCTCATTATCCTTCCGGTGGCGTTTCCGGTGTTAACGGCTGTAAGGTATCACATGTCGTTACTTCATTGAAAAATGTGGTCAGATCCGCCAATCCGTCAGATTCATCCACGACAAGACCCTTTTGAGAAGCTCCCGGCTTTGTAAATTTATGAATCGTATTGATACCGGTAATCGTAATCTGCTGGTTTGTGGTCTCTGTTCCGGCGTTTGCTGACTTGCCACTTTCGTCTGGAATAGTTGCAGAACATTTATATCGCCATACGTACCTATCTGTTCCATCCGTCTTTTCAAGAATGTAGCCTAGTGCAAAATATACTGGTTTTGCCGGCCCATCCATCAGAGCTCCTGTTTTTTCATCGACTTGTTTCCCTGTAAGCATTGCCAGTGTTTTAAGCGGAATGACTGTGGTCGTCAATGTGACAGTGTCTGCACCTTCTGCGTTTACTGTGATCAATGGTGCGCCATCATAGTATTTTGATTCGCTGGCTGTCGCTGTTGTCTTAGATACCTCCCCTAATGGGGCCAGCGCCATGACCTGACCTGTTTCATATGCTTCGATCGTGTCGGTTTTCAGCAATGCAAAACATGCATTTCTGCAATTTCGAAATTCTTCAAATGTTGCCATCATATTCATCCTTTCTTTATGTTCACATATCCTCGATGCAAAGGATATGGATACCTCTGCCTGTGTGTGTCGGCTCATCACTCATCACGTCATATCCTGCACGATCGATGATGAAACCTTCCTTTTTTAATCTTTCGATAGTTTCCTCCGGTACTTTATCCACCAGTTCCGGATCAGATGCATAGAAATTGATATCATAGTCCCATACTTTACGTCTTGCTTCTCCCCCATAGAAAGATTCTTCCCATGTATCATTATTCCAGGTTGTGAAGAATGCCTGCGGGTATTCCTGCGTAGAGCTCATCGACCCTTGTCTGTAGATCGGATATCCTAAGGAATCCAATAGTTTCATAATGTGCTCCTGCATTGCAACTACCTCCCTTTCTTAAATGACATGAATTTTTCTATAAGTTTTTTCTGTGCTCTCTCGATGCTTTCAGCCGTAGATGCACCATAGAAGGCATCATACAGACCTTGGTCTTTATGCATACGGGGTGTCCCATACATCAGGAAGATAGATGGCAGACCACCATCACGGATGCGAAATCCCACCTTTGTAGATGCGCTTAGCCCACTCCATGATACAGATGGCTTTGTGATTAGAGATTCCTCTGTTACACCGGTCAGGTGGTGCCTTCTGATAGCAGGCTCTGCCTTCCTCGTGATGATTTCATGCGCTTCCTTTAACCCTTCACTCACCATACTATCCAAGTCTTCCAGTATCACATTGAACTCTTCTTCCAGTAGTTCAAATCCATCGAATTCCATGCTTATCTTGTTACTCACGGTTTGCCACCTACTGAACGTATTTTGAATTTTACAAACTGGTGTCGCATGTCGATATCTTCAGGAGGAGATATGATATCATATGTGCGCTGTGTCTCACACACATAGATCCGGCAGTCTGCTTTGATATCCGGCCGGTACCACGTTTCCACGACCGCTGTATCGCTGATCGTTATAACTCCATTCACGATTGTTTCTGTTCCGCCATATGTACGTAGACTAACAAATAGCTGCATATCACCCGATGCCTCTGCAGGATCGAGGAATATCTTTTTTGTAGTTCCTTTGATATTTTCGTACTTAATCACTGGCAGTAAAAGCACCGGTATGATGAATGGATCTTTAGGCCGGTACATCGCTATCACCTTTTTCGAAGCTCAGCTGCATTGCTCGCTCTTTAAAATAAGGTGACAGTTGTCCGGAACCACTGCCATAGTTCCAGAGATCCGCCACACCGCGGGCGATCACCCCGAAGGATGCCGGCATATCGATCACACGCGGATCGATACCGGCACTCTTCAGATATGCCTTCGTTTCAGCGATATAGAATGATATCACACTATCTTGATAGTTACCGGTAACACCCAGTGCTATCTTCACCTTTTCAAGAATCAGTGCATCCTCCATGGATGGTCACTCCCTTCTTATCCCTGCGCCGGAACTGATTTCTTCAATAGATAGATATACGCTGGATCCAGTACCTTTCCATCATTTACGACTAGCGCCTTGTCTACAAATTGATTCGTTTCATGGTCGAAATATCTCATCAGCGTAAATTCCATGTTGGAATTGATTGCATATGCCATTTCCGGAACCCAGAACATGCCGAAATATTCGCCGTCAGCGCAGCTGTCAAAGTCCTTGAAGATGTCTTTTTCCACACGATTTACTTCGTATTCATTGAATTTATGCAGTTTATCGCTGGCATCAAATCCTGCTTTCTTAATTGGCTGTCCGGATGTATCCTTCATCGTACAGAGATTGCTGACATACGTCTGCTTCGCCATCACGAATTCCGGACGTTCTTTTTCCATTGCCATAGGGATTTCTGCAAACAGTTTCTTTTCCCACGCTGTCCAGTCATTGATATCGTCTACAGTAAACGTAATAATGTTCGCTGGCAGGATGCGGCTTCCGCTTTCCTTTTTTGCTTCTGTCAGGATACCTTCCATCTCATTGTTTGCCGGAACTCCAGAGATGATCTCCTTATCCATCGCTTCCACATATGCTTTCGCAATCACTTTTCCCAGTTCAGTTTCGAAGGCCGCTGTTTCCAGGATGGTTTCCAGCAATGTCTTCGCGATACGGATCTCACCGATGTTATATCCGAACTGGACATGCCCAGTAGTCTTTCCACCCTTCTGACGGTCACTTACCGTACCTTCTGTAATTCGTTTGAAGGTTGCGCCGAATGCTCCGATCGGATATTTCATTCCGCCCTTGACATTTGTTTTCTTGACTTTTGTGTACAGCTGTCCGCGGACTTTCTCCACTTCTGTGATAAATGTCTGCATGACTGTGACAGGGATCACAACACCCAAGTCTTCACTGGTATTCACTTCATTTGCACGAGTGATCAGAACTTCATTCATTTCACCTGTGCGGAAGTATTTCTGGAATGCCTTACGATATTCCATCGTCTCTGTAGGATGTGCTTCACGTTCCTGTTCTCCTGCAGCAGCTGCAGCGCCATTCATATCCAACCCATAGCTTGCTAATGGATTGAATCCGCGCTGTTCTCCGTTTGCTCCGTTTCCTGTTCCATCTTCTTCCGGCAGAGAACGGATCTGTTCATTCACAGATTCGATTTGTTTCTCCACTGCATCCAAACTTTCATTGATTGCCTGGCGCTCCTCCTGCGTCTCTGCTGCCACCAGTGATGTGCGCAAGGTGCTTCTCTGTTCTCTAAAATCATTCAGCAGATTGTTCAAATACTCTTTAATGTTCATACCTCATTTTCCTTTCCTGTACATACGTACCAGTGCTTTCGCTCTATTCATGCAGGCTGTGTCTTTCCTGCTCAGCGACTGTTCTTCTTTTGCATTTTCAAATGCCTGACGTGCTTCATCGCAGCTCTCTTTATCTCGCAAAGAAATATCTGTATCTTCGTAAGCTGGCCATGTTACACCTGACACTTCCCTTACGACAGATATCTTTTCAATGTATCGCGTCGGATGCTCTGAATCCAGATCATCCCAGCGTTGTTTACGGATTCCGAACATGAAGGACATGCCACAGATATCTCCTCTATCCACAGCAGAACAGAATTCTCTTGCGGTTCCGTTATTTACGATGTCAACACCAGCACGGATCGCCATCCCGTTCACATCAACAGTCAACTGCATCGTGCTGTTTATATTGTCCTTTCGACTTCTCGCCATCGGGATCATACCAGTCATGTGGTTGATAAGGAAGCTCACATCCGTAAGATCTGTTTCATCCAGTGCACCACGGCAGATCACTTCGTCATACCATCCCATGTCTGTTTTGCTTTCATATACGATCGGTCTGCCAACAATGGTACGCTCGTTTTCTGAGTTTCCATCTTCTGAACGTACTTCACACATATAGCTTCTTCTTACAAATTCATCCATCTGTTTCACCACCTTCCTTATTCTTCTAACTGCTTATCGCCAGTCTTTTTCTTGGTCAGCTGATACTCTCTGGCATATTGTGTTTCTATCCAGTTCAGCGACTGCATACGCTTTCCGATCAATTCTTTATCTGGAGCATATCCGAAAGCAACACGTTTTTCATTTTCCCACAATGCACCGGTCTGGCCGAGTTCTTTCACGACAGCTAATGTCTGTGCAGTATCTGCAAATATCAATTCACGCATGAAGAATATGATCTTATTCTTATATCCTCCAGATTGCTGCTTTGTAAACGACTTTTTTGTGAAGCCTTGCGAAGCCGATATGATGATCGGTTCCAGCGCTGCCTGATAAAATGAAGCATATTCTTCTGTCTTATAATTACCCAGCACGATATTAGCAGGAACATGCCAGTTCCGCATGATCTTATTGTCAAGGAATTCCAGTGTTGCTTTATCCACAAGTTGCATGTTTCTCGATAACGGTGTATATACGGCTTTCGTATCCATTGGCATAATGCCACTTTCAGAATTCAGCAGCTTTTTTTCGAATTCTTTGATATTCTCTTGCATCTGGTCATCATCTCGCATGATGTTATACTGTACGATCCCGTTGATAGCGCACGATATCTTCATCGCTTTTCGCACACCATCCAACAGATCATCATTGATTCCAATCGTTTTTTTGATATGATCCTGATCCGGACGTCCGAATTCATTCCCGCCCATCAGATCATTTTGTGCGAAATGTGTCTTTAAATGTATGATCGAATCATATGGTACCGTTGATTCATATCCACTTCCAAAGTGCATCTTTAGATACATTGCTCCGTTTGGCGCTTCCATGAACGTTACTTGCTTCGGATTTAATGGAAAATAACCTGTGATATCCCCTTTTTCATCTTTCTGCACATAAATGAAGGCGTTGTATGTAAGTAACAACATCCAGGCCCATTTCTCAATAAATTCACTCGTTGTCATGAGTGGATTTGGATCATCAAGCACTCTTTGTAGTGGCCCATCTACAGGTACTGGATCGAATCCGTCATATCGGACATGAGTAGGATTCAACTTTTTCAACTCATTTACGATACAGTCTAGTGTCTGCTGTACGACATCGTTCGTATAGATGCTCTGGCCATTCCCTGAATAGATAGGGGTGACGCCGTTCATCATCGTCCCGAAATTTAATTTTCCAGGTGTTTTTTCTAAACCAAACATTCCAGATAGAACTTTCAATATCCCCATGTATTCACCTTCTGTTCTTTTTTACATATAACATATACTCAGCACGATTCCTTCTGTAAGTTTCATTTACGATGATCATGCTTACGGCACCGTCGATTTTTTTACCTGGCATATTCTTTTCTTTCACAAGCATGACATGCCCTGTGTCCCATACTTGGATGCAGGCATTCTTCATGCACCATTTATCGATAGGATTGTTTCCGTAAACGATCAATTCCTGTCGTATTTCCTCTTCGGTGACTTTTGTCGGGGTACTCATCACGATACGATTCTGAGGAATATTTTCATATTCGATATCGTGCTCGTCCAATCGTTTTAGAAATTCTTTGGAAAACTTCTGATCATAACCACATTTGACAGTCCATATTCCATATTTTTTGTATAGCTCATTGAACCAGTCAGCTACGATCGTCACATCGATTTCCGTATCATCGACGATCCGCAAATATCCATCTCTGGCCCATTCCTTATATTCAGCTCCTGCCAGTTTATCATCACTATTGTCTAATTTACTGATAGGTATCCAATACATGGAGAGAAGATATTTACGTTTATCGTCAGGGCACATGATAAGAGCTTTCGCGGAACACAGGTCTGTCGTTTCTGCCAGGTCAACACCACCAATGCAGAAAAATCCTCTGAAATCTTCTATATCAAACCCAGTATCATAATCTAACTGTTCTGGAAGCAACCAGGTGGCTGCTTCGGAAACCTTAAAGTTGAAGTCTTTTGATAAAACAAACATTCTGTTGGATTTGCTGATACGTGCTTCATCTACTCGATCACGCAGATACGACCATTTTTTCACGACACCGATGGAGGGATTTGATTTTTCCCATGCCAGATTGATTCCCTGCTCATTCGTTTCCCATACTTCGCTTTCACTGTCCTGTGTATATAGCCAAGGCAGCTTCCGCTTTGCGCTTTCTCGATCATCTTCGCGCCTATTGATCCTGTAATACTCTTCCAGCGTTTTATCCAGGAATCCGTCTGCGACGAATCCTTGTGACCCAAACATGAATATCTTATAGTTATCTTTCGTACTCGTTGACTGCTGGATCGGCTTATAGATGCCATCATCCAATAGCGCCCATATCTCATCGATTCCAGCCATGTCGATATTACGTCCTTCTTTATTCCGGCTTGAATCTGATAACTTCGATAAGAAATTGTTATTGAAATTACATTTGATACCTTTCTGATTTCGCCATGTATCTAAACTTTTTGGATCAATTATCAGACGCATCGTATCAATAGACTGATAGCACAGATCGGCAATTGCATCATTGGTGCCAGAACAGATAATATTCGACCCCGGTTGACCGAGAAACAATTCAGCTAATTCTAGGGCAGCAATCAGTTCCGTTTTCCCGCCTTTTCGAGTGATCAGCATGAGTATTTCCTGGAAACGGTCTACCCATCCGCCTGTATCGATCGACATCATTTTGAAGCTATATGCAACCTCGATGAATGCTTTTTCCCATAGCATCAAGATCATAGGCTTCCCGTAAAATGGGCTCTTTGTTAATTTCACACAGTTTTCTATGAAATCAATACGTATATCAGCATCCGCTGTATCATAACGATATTGTGGATCATCCCATTCTTTAATTAGATGATTTAATTCCGTTATCATATCCATGCCGGCAATGATCTCACCTTTTCGTATGGCTTCCCGATACTTCCACAACCATGTATTTCCTTTATCCATATCTGCGGTTAAACCATTTTCGTAATTCACTTTCTTCTTCTCCATCAGCTTTATTCATTGCAGAGCGCAATACTTTCAGCGAGTTATTGTATTGCTGCAGCAGTTCTTTATATTGCTTTGCGGCTGGCGTCGCTTTTTGCCGGTTCGAGTCTTTATCAGATACCCGAATGAATGGCAACCTTTTCAAAGCATAGAGCGTTTCTTCAAGAAATACGATATCATCTATCAGTGGCTCCATCATTTCCCTTGTTGCATCATCTGGCAGCTGATCCAGCAATTCTTTTTTTCTACTCACTCGAATGCTCCTTCCTGTTATAATTTCACACTTTCAAAAATCAATTTTGAAACTTCCGAAAAATCGCTTCAAAAATCTCATTTTTTTGCTTTCGGTGGATTTTATGAATCCCTTACAGTCCCTTTTCAGCTTCTGTGAATCCCTGACCCGGGGGGCTATCTTCTTTTCATATGTTCGATTTGCAGTTTATGGTTCAGTGACATCAAATCAAATACATACTGCTTCCCATAGTTTTCATCCAGCTCCGTACGTTCTAGTTGTTCTTGTACCAGATCGACAAGCATGTTAACTTCGATCATATCCAATGGAACACCATATATATCTATTGTCCGCACGCTGTGCTCTGGTATCTGTAATCCATGTGGCTGTAATGATTTAACTCTTTGTATGCAGTCGCCCGCTTGCTCATTCTCCTGCGTTGTCAGCGCCTTATCTGCATAGTTAAGTAGCAGCTCTGCTGTCTTACGATTGATAGTGATTGCTTCTATCGTTTGAGATTCCAACAGATCGTTAAGCCAGTTCAATTCCGCCGAACCTTTCACTTCATCTTTATATCTCATATACCATTCCCTCCTTATGCTGTATACATAGAGAACCATTCCTCTATGTACTTTATAGTTTCCTCTGCATTGCTACGTTCTTGTGCCCGTGCCTTGCATGTATCAACATCTACATCAATGAACACACTAGATGCATTCAGACGTATTTCCAGACGCTGGCGTTCCATCGCCATTGGTAATCCTGAAATTACATATGCATTCTCCCATTTGCCAGTTCGGTACTTGATCTGCTCATACAGACAGTCGCGTACAGCAAATGCATTCATCTTCAACCTGTCTGGCTTTATGTATCTATCATTTATGGTAATCATCTGATAGATACTGTCCATGTCAACGATGATATCGTTTGGCCCTGCATTATTTTGTACGAACGTCGTTTTCCCGCTACATGGCGGCCCATAAACGATATAGACATTGCGATATCCTTCTTTTCCGAATCTACGATGTACCTCATTGTGACACTTGAAATGTACCAGCATGATCATATCCGGATTCAGTGATATCATATAATCGTTGATATTCTGTTCTGTTAATTCCTTTTTGTGATGTGCTATCATGTCATATTTCTTTATGATCGGTCTTCCGCAATGCTCACAATAGACAAGACCATCATCTGGATTCTTGCGTTCATCAGCAAGATATTCTTTCAGCCTTAGAAATTCATCTGAGTTATAAAACTCTTTTTTATTTTTGAACATTATGCTGTCCTCACCCACATAAATACTGTGATGTACGGCTGCAGGTTATTGTGCGCTGCACCACCACCGGTATTTTTATTCGTCGCAGTAGTTGCGTTATTACTTGCTGTATTTGCGCTTACGCTTACAGAGTGTGCATGATCCCCTGCTCCATATGTCTGTACACTATGGCTATGATCACCGGCATATTGTGCAGCTGTCGTGGATGTACCGCTGTAATCACTCGACCATCCCATCGTCGCCCACTTACCACCGGTTCCACCTGGTACTTTCTGTCTTGTATAGATAGTATGTGTATGGTTACCTCCGCCGCCAGTATATCCTGTATGGCTATGATTTCCAGCACTACCGGACGATGCACTGTGTCCATGAGCGTTCTGACTATGATTGTGTGAATTCTGGCTATGTGTATGTATCGGCATCTCATTCACTGTGGTAGTATGTTTCTTTTCGCCGCTGGTCTTCTGCACCGTATTGAAATCTGCATCATTCTCATCAACGCCAACCAAAACACGACCTTTCGCATATCGTTCCCACGTTCCACCAAAATACTCTGCAGGATTGACATTTCGTATACTAGTGAATATCGAACCTATCGGCCAACTCCCACTAGCTTGCTCTGAACGTTTTGAAATACTGAAGAAGGCTGCGTCTAATTTACATACCGCTGCATCCTTATCCGTTATCGTTACAAGTGTTCTAAACTCTACATATCCACTATTACCTTCATTGCTCAACAGACGCACTTTCATAGTCCCTACTGTATACCATAAGGTTTTATCTATCCTATAATTCAAATATCCTTCTTCCGGCTGCAAGACTGGGCTAGTCGTTACGTTTCCCAAGCGATCAGTTACTTCCACTCTCATATTCGTTTTCTGCGAATGTAGAGGTATTAAAGATAGAATCAATTCATTCTCATCACTCGCCGAATTGCATGACCCATATTGATCTACATCATCAAAATATATGCTCACGATATTTCTCATTCCGCATCACCTCACTATACATCGCGTTTATACGTTCCATTCACGCGACAGAAGATATCTGTTGCTCGTATATATCGTCCATTTACCTTCTTATAAATGTTGTACCGTTGATATCTTCCATTCGTCTTTAAAAAAATATGTCCTGCAGGTTCTGCCGGTGTTGTTACCGTTACACCGAACGTTCCTGAATATCTTCCCAGATTATCCAGAATACGGCAGTTGACAGTATACTTTGTTTTTTCTTTCAATCCTGTATATGACTTACTGGCAGTCGTTCCTGATGAGGCCCATGAACCACTGTTGATCTGCCATTCAAAACGGCTTATTCCTGCTGCTATACTGTATCCATAAGCCGAAACAGTGAAGCGATCAAACTGCAGTCCAGAATACGATAATGAACCGGCTACCGGTGTCGCTGGAAGCGTCGTTGCTGTGACACTTGCCACACCTGAGTTAGTTCCATAGTTGTCCTGTAACAGTGCTTGGAGTGTATAGGATGTACCTGATGAAAGGCCGCTGAATGTCTTTGTCGCACTTGATCCATTGCTGGACCAGTTCCCATCAATGGAACGTTTAAAGAAATATGCTCCCCATGTCGCTCCATATCCGCCAAATCCGAAACCGCTCACCTGCACGGTGATAGAATTGATTGCAACTGCTGTAACCTTGATTGTACCAGTCGATGGCGCTGGCGGCTTCGGTGTGCTTGCTCCAGTTGAAGCAGAAGTCCCCCATACCTCGTTATAATCACGACGGAACTGAACCTCTATCGTATGATATGTATTCGGTGAGAATCCGCTGAACGTTTTGCTCATCGATCCACCATCTGTTACAGCAAGAGCTGATGATGGGGTGAAATTTGTCCATCCTCCGCCATCTATCCGATATCTTCCCAACGTTGTTTTTACATTTGAACTAATTACACATGTTATAGCATTTTGCGATACTGATGAAACGTATATGCCCGCAGAACCGCCGCTACGGTCTATGGATGGGACAGATATTGCAGCAGTTTTCCACCCTCCTGCTGGTGTATGATATCCTCCTCCTAGACCTACATCGCAATATCCATGAGCATAGACTGGGTTATTATTTGGTGTACCACTAGCGTTATGGCCAATCGTCCACGTCTTATCATATAAGTCGATAGTTTGTGATTTTCCGCCTCCAACATTGATAGCTTTTGTTTGTGTTCCTCTGATATCTGACTTAACTCCGATCCCCACTGTGCCGGCCGCATTATTACAACTATAATACGAATTAACAGATGTTATCCTGATCTGCTTTGCCGTGAAAGTAGTGGTATTTGCAATGACATTCTTTGTCATGGTATATTCCACTTCTATTTTGTAATAACTATTATTCCATACCTCTTTCCATGCCATATTACTGCTCCAGTTTTAGATAGAAATCTCCATCTTTTCCGATGGAATTATCCGGATTTGCTGTACCGGAACGGAATACAGGAAGAGCTGCAAGTTTTGTATCAATCTCCTGCTTGGTGTACACCGTATCCTTTGGTGCAGCTTCTGCCTTGCTGTGATTGTCTTTAAATCCATTTATCTTATCCGCCATACCCATCATCCTTCCTTAAAACATTTTTTCTTCATCCATCAATTTTCGATGTTCAAATTCCTGCTTTTTCAATTCCAGTGTCTGCGGATCTGATGTCCATCCGGCTTCCTTGTCCCAATGCTTCAGTAGTATGAGATTCGATGTCGGATCCGGAAGCGCATGTTTTTCCGATGTCTTGGTTTTTATGAGCTTCGGTTTTTCTAATTCCTCCACGTCGATGCCATTCTCCATTAAAATCTTTTTAACGGACTTATCGAATTCTATACGCTCCACAGTCTTCTCTGTTTCAGTGTACGTAAATCCTGTAGCTCGTTTAAACATCGCACATTTCAGTTCCTGCACGGTACTGATACGGCTATTTTTGAGCAATTCCGAAAATTCCGGAATTTTCAAATATTCATAGAAGGCACTCTTTCCTATACTGAGTGCCTTTATTAGTTCTTTATCCGTTGCTCCCTGTCTGCACCACTCGGCTATTTCCTTGAATCTGGGAAGTACATGCGTTTCGTACTTACTTCTTCTTCCAGAATTTTTTCTTGCCATCGGTGGTTCCGTAGGCGATGTAACGCGTCGTTCCTGTGCTTGCAGATGTGTAGACAAGCCAGAAGTATCCATCCGCTTCCTGAACGGATTCATAATTCAGCGTCATGCCTTTGTCGTAATATAGTCCAGTCTCTCCTTTGCTGAGAGATGCATTATTACGTACACGGATGCGGTCTACCGTAGCAACCATCGTTCCAGATGCTGCAATACCGGCCTTCTGCGCAGGCGACTTCTTTTCCAGCTTTTTTACATAATCATTCGCCCGTAATGCTCCAAGGGATCCGGCGTATGGCATCGTAATAACATTAGCTACCTTACTGCCCTGATTCTGGCCAAGGAACTGCCCTGTGCCGTCTCCGTTATCCGACAGATACATCGCGATATGTCCATCTGGTGCAGCTGCACACTTACCCCAGATACACCAGTCTCCTTCCTGCATATTTTGTGTCTCCACGAATTTTTTCAGAATCCCGTTCTTCTTACGGTCATTCCATAGATCCGGAACATAGCCTGTCGTCGTGCAGTTATAGACCGGGTATTTCATCAACTGACAAAAGTATGCGAACAGATCCCAGCACTGAGCTCCGAAAGCGCCGTCTACATCGTAGGCTTTCCCTACGACCTTCTTTTTAAATTCTTTTGCTGTCATATGTTTCCTCCTATTTCTTTTTTTGGTAATTTGTGTACTTCTCTGAGCATGACTTCTACCGTTCCGTTTCCGCCTAACGCCTTATATGGCCCGTTTAAATACTCCAGCTCTTCCAAATCATCAGATGTGACATATCCACGATTGATCAGAAATTCACATTTCTGGATGATCCTGTCGTGCAGAATGGCTTTTATACCATCCTGCAGGGCTTTTATGTATTTCAGTATCCATGCGAACATCGTCCCGAGAAAAATCAAAATGGCCCAGTAGTCTTTGACGAATGTAAGCAACTCCATGCAGCTATTTTCCTTTTAACTGCTTCATCACTTTGTCTGATGCTTTCGCTTCCCTCGTAAAGGAATTATTTTTCCACCATGCGATAAGTGCCGCAATAATCGTGAATCCTGCTGTTACCAGCTGATACACTGTATCATCCGCTATACTGATAGTTCCTTTCCCAAACACGGCAAGTAGTTGATTAACAAGTGCGATGAATAGGCATACTGTTCTAGCAACTGTGGCCGGTTCCACTCCTGTTCCTTCAGGTTGGATGACTTTCTTTTCTTCTTCCATGACTTTTCTCCTTTGCTTCGCAGAACCATTGTTCTGTTCGATGCCAGAATCATAAGCGATATGTTCCTTTTTCACAATACACGGAAATATCCTTGCTTTTATCCCTATTTTCTGCTTTATTTATCCCTTTTTATTCCCTGTTATTCTCCTTTTTTTATCCAATACAATAAAAAAAGATGCAATTTTCATGCATCCTCTTGCTCACAGCTTTTCATCTTCAATTTCTCCCATGATTTCTTTAACGATATCATCTGCATATAATACATCAGCCACCAACTCCACGAGCCTACGCTTATGCTTATACACCGTGTTATCGTCCAGTCCTAGCTGTTCAGCTATTTCTTTATATTTCATTTTCTGGAAGAATCTCATGTCAATGATATTGTAATATTTATCACTCTTTATGTTATCTACTGCCTTTTGCAGCTTTTTATAACAGGTATCCGTGTGCGGATATAAGTAAAGCAGCTTCTCCGCCTTTTTTATCCGCTTGTCGTCCTTATGCATTGCATCTCCTTTCCTCTTCCCACATACAGTCACCAATATATTTATCAATATTCAGTGCAGTACTGCGCAAATCCGAAAGAGTAAGTATTTCATTATTCTTGATCTTATCTCGCAGTACGATTTCTCTAACTTCGGCAACTGCATCCTGTACTTTTTTAAAACTTGCCCTATTCCAGGTTGTCATCTTTCCTGTTTTTTGATTTACGACTTTTTCGACGATATTGAAGCACTTGTCATCTGCGTCAATGTAATACTTATCTGTTACTTTTACCATGATGATTCTCCTTATATCTCAAACGCCCATAAAAACCATATCACCAAAATTGCAACCCCAAACGCTGCATGCAGCAGAGCCATGGCCTGCGTTGACAATGCCAGTTTCCGCTGTGGCAGCTGCTCTCTGCCTTTGTTCCAGGACTTTATGTCCTTGACAACCTTATACAACGAGTAAATATAAATCACTGCAAATATCACGATAAACATGATCCTTGATAATAATCTTAATCTTTCCATTTCTTATCTTCCTTTCCCAACGCTATTTTTATACATGTTTCCGGCGGCTTCCATTTAAAACCATACTGCCGGTAAAATATATGTTCCGGTTTTTGCATCCACTCTTTTGTCAACTGCAGAGAATCATATGAATCTACGTGTCCAGAAGCACGTGTGACCAGTACCATATCATCAAATGGCACACGCACACATACTGCCGGATCCGATATCCTACGCATTTCTTCCACAGCATCTTCCGGTGTGATCACATCATATACAGTTACCATGTTGCGCTTCTTATCCTGCCCTTTTTTAATATCCCATCCACACTATTCTTCGGAATAAAACGACATTCTTCTACCGGTGCACGAAATGTTTTTAATGTCTGATCAATAGGATCCCATACTTCTGCCTTTACACAGCAGTTTCCGCTTTCTTTGTCTGTATACTGATATAGGTTCAGAATTACATCGTAAACAACCCCGTATAAGTGCAGCTCAAATTTATTTCTAAACTCATCATAATTCATTTTTCTTACCCTCCATAAAATTAAGATTTCTATATGTCTGCAACGCTCCTGTTACCGTTATAATAGCCGTAATCTCTTCTCTGGTCTTGTCTATTTCCGTTTTGACAGATGCTGCATCCATATCTGTGTCCTTCATTTGTTGTTTATGATATTCTAGCGTATTGATATATGTCGCTTTCTCAACGTTTATGTTTCGCATGATTTCCAACGCTTTTTCTAAATTCATTTTCCTTGTCATTCCTCTCTAAAATATGTTACATACACCATAAAACTGTAACGTATTTTCAGATGCTTTATGCTGTGTGTATTAGCTGATATATAAAGGCTTTCCACTCATTTCGCAGTGTTCTTCAACAAAAAATATGTGCAAACTTTTTCAGTTCCGATTTTTCTGCTTTGCGAGCTGCAGAAACCATTCTTTCCAGCACTCTTTGTTTGACAGCCGGCATTTGTCTTTTCTGCAACAACTTTGCGCAAATATAAATACGGATTTGGGACATTCAGGAGTATTTATCAGTTTTCCTTCTGTGTTTTCGTATTCGATACGTTCACATGCTCTTGTGAGCGCATCTTCCAGCACAGCGTGATGATTGATCAGTTCTCTTAATGGTTTCAGATATTCTTCTGCATCTTCATATGCATCTATACATAGACATACTAGTTCAATATCTTTATATAGCTTTTGATATTTTTCATTATTGTTCAATTTTTATTCTCCTCCTATCCGCCTATATAAATAGACTGCCGTGTCTTTTGGACATCGTTTGCGTCCCACATGATATACAACAGCGTAGTGGATGAATCGCTGTGGTTATACATTTTCTGCAATGTCAACAGCTTCCCACCGTTTTTATAATACATATAACCAAATGTTTTACGCAGGCTATGCATCGCAAAGTTATATGGTATGTTGCATTCTTTTTTTATATCATCCATGATGCGATCGGCCTGCTGGCGGCTGATTGCTCGTATCACACCGTCCTTTCTTTGCGACTGGAATAGATACTCATGTTCTGTCAAACCGAGCGTATCAGCGTACTTCTGGACGTCCTGCACAAATTTTTTATTCAATGGAAATATTTGTTGTTTCCCAGTCTTGTTTTCTTTAATATGCATATGTCCGCCTGTGATATCTCCCACTTCCAGCTGTAGCAAATCTTCGGTTCGGAACCCTACATTGATCGCAACCATGAACAGCATATAATTCCTGTAATATGTTTCATATCGTCTTAGCTGTCCCTTCTGTTTTGCGCGATCTCGCTTTACTAACAGATACTTCGATATCCTGTGCAGCTCTTTTTCATCCTTGATTGGCAGTGTTTGTTTTTTCCCTTTGGTCTTGTATTTGATATGGCGCGTCTGCTGGCGGTCTCTATAGCTTGTTTTCGCCATCATTCATTACAAACTGATATTCGGTTCTTGGCCGATCAGTCTGAGATACTGGTATTCTTCTGGTTCCATTTCTACAAAAATCGTATTGTCCCAGCCTCCTTCATCTTCATCGTACCGACACCATAATAATCTACCTTCATCATCAACTATCAGTGGCGTGTAGCGATAATATGCAGGCATATCTTTTGGGTAATATGTCATAACTTTTTTATTGAATATGGGACAAAATTCTTCTCCTGCTTCCACAACATTTTTCCACGTATATGTTTTTCCGCGTTCATCTGGTGTCAACGCCTGCCCGCAGTTATGGCAAAACTTCTGGCCAGCTTCCAGCATAAACCTTCCACATACAGGGCATTTTTCATAAATTATACCTTCTTCGGATATTATGGGATGTTCGATTTCGATTTCTTTTCCACATTCACACTTAATGTATTTATATCCGCCGATATTATGACGCTTTACAATTTCAACCATTTTAGGTAACATACGATCTAATGCAGGCTTAATATCGTCTACCGGCAATGTGTCATCTATTTTTTCAAATGCATTTATTGCCTTTATGATAATATTCTTTTCTCTTTCATTCATTTGTTTTCCTCTTTCGTAAAATCAAATAGGCTCGGTATATCTCTTTGATCTTGCGCGTCTTTGCAATACCCTACACCGTCCCGATAGTAGTCCTGTGATAATTCAATACCGTATCCTTTACGTCCCATTTTTATGGCCATCATCGGAACAGTAAACAATCCGGCAAATGGGTCAAGCACGGTATCCCCTGTATTGCTGTAGCGGTTAATGATGCGCTCCACAATATCTAACTGTAAAGGGCATACGTGCATCTGTACCTGCCGTCGGCTCTGCTCTGTGTTAAGCGTCCGCATGCGATTGATATCATCCCATACCTCATCCGTCCAACTGCCAGGTGCAACGACCATAAAAGATGCCGGTAGCTTGTCTTGGACATCCAGCTGCTGCGCTATCTCACAATGCTCGTGATAATCGTATATACTACTTCGTGAGTATTTGCGGTATGCCTTTTGCAGGTCTTTTATATCCATCTGCAGGATCTCTTTTTTTGTCAGTAGTCTATCGCCGGAGCTTCTCCAGTAGCCATGCGCGTCGATCTGCCACTGCGCCCGGCCATATTCTTCCTTGCTTTTTACGACCGGTTCATCCGCGTATGCATTGCTTCTATCCGTCGGAAGTTTCCGGAAAAGTAGTATATATTCCGGACATCCAACTCCCATCTTACTGCCATCCTTGCATTGTTCTGACCACCCGAGCCGGTATGTCTGATTATTTTCCCGCACAACATCCGTCACAACAGTGATCATGCCGAAATACTGAAATCCGTGTTTTGTATAATGCTCAATACACAGGGCGTGGAACGGTTCTATTGTCGGCATACCGGTGCCAGTCGCATTGCCAAACAGCACTCTATCCTTTACATGTATTGCAGCTACACGCCCAGGCTTTAAGATACGCAGCAGCTCCGGCGTCAGAAAATCCATCTGCCGGAAGAACTCTCCTGTCGTTTCATTGTGTCCGAAATCATTGTATGTCGGCGTGTATTCGTAATGATTTGAAAACGGGATCGATGTATGGATCAGGTCGATACTGTTTTCATCCATTCTTTTCGTTTCCTGTACGCAGTCGTCATTTACGGCCGTGAACAGCTTCTCTTCTATCTTCACTGTTTCATCCCATACCTTCCTTTTCATAAATGCTTCTTTATTTGCTGCACTCAATCCATATTTATGTACGATTTCCACCATCTTACGGACAAGGTGGTCGTGATTTTTCCACTTCTCCAGCAACGCTGTTTTTATGTTTTCTTCATCTTCTGTGTATATAACATCGATGATCACCTGCTCTTGCTGCAAAAAGCGATATATTCGGTGTATGGCCTGGATGAAGTCGTTGAACTTATAATCAATACCCAGGAATACAGCGCGGTGACAATGTTTTTGAAAATTGCATCCGGATCCGGACATTGATTTTTTTGTTGTAAATATCCTCGTCCGCCCCTCCGAAAAGTCAATGATGCGCTGTTCTCTGGCGTCGATATCCATAGAGCCATATATATCCACTGTTTCCGGTACAGCTTTTTTTAACTCCTTACACTCATCCTCCAGGTCATGCCATACCACGAAGTTGGCACCCGGTTCCGCGTCTATAATCATTTTTGCTTTATCAATACGCTGCTGCAGACTTTCACGTTTTAATTGCGCTGCATCCAGCAGAGATCCTGCAGCATCTTGATAGAGCTGATACTCACCATTTTTTCCAACGATGTCGCCGTGCTCGATTTTTAGTTTATGCCACCGGATGTCCATTTCTGGCAGGTCATAGCCGGCGTCACTGTACTGTGGATCAACATCCGATGGCTTTGTGACAAAGATCGCCCATGAAGACATCCACATCCAAAACTCATCCTCCTGCGCCGGAAGCAGTGTCAGATTGTTTGCCTTTGTGCTATCACGCTTAAAAAATCGTGTGAGTGCCTGCCCGGTATCCATAATCTCCAAGAAGCCGGCGTAATGTATCAGCTCTTTGTACCTGTTTGGTGATGGTGTTGCTGTTGCGACGATTTTATATTTAACGCCCTTGAATTTATCAATGAATGTTTGATATACCTTTGAACCAAAAGAACGCAATACAGAAGCCTCGTCTAGTGACACTGCCACGAAATAGGATGGATCTATGTCACCATCTCGGACACGCTCATAATTGGTAATCATGATATTGTTGTCGCAGGCTCTGATATCCTTCATGCAGGTAACATATACCGGCTTGCTCATACCAAGCAGCTGCACAGCATCATGCACAAACTCCTGCTTGACACCCAACGGCATGATGAGCAATGCTTTTCCGTGTTCATACTGCGTTATGATTCTACAGTATTCCAGTTCCATAATCGTCTTTCCGAGCCCGAATGACGCAAACAGCGCCCGTCGGCCGCCTTTTACAAGCCATTTAACAATATCCCGCTGATGTGGCAGTAAGGCCGTATGCAGTTCGCTATTATCAATATCAAATCCGGATACCGGCGCCTGCTCGATCTTGTTGCGAATAAATTCAAGGTAATTCATAACATTTTAACCAGGCCTTTCAATTCCTGATTTAACGATTTTAGTAAGTTATACGGGAATGGGTTCTTTTCCAGATATTTAAAATATGTTTCAGTGTCAACAAAACTATCTATTCCACTCAATGTGGCGTGTGAGAACGGTGTATCAATAATCGTATTCAGAGCATCTATATAGTTTTCATTCACTATCTTTCTTTTTGCGTTTCCTATACAAATCTGATTTTCGCCAAGCATATTCGGCATCGCATATGCGTAAAGCTGTGTTTCTGCTCCTTCATATTTTTTGTAGCAAAATGCTTTTATTGTTTCTATCGTTTCTCCTGTAGCATATATAAAATACAGAGCATTTGGAAAATTTACATGATAACTTTTTCCATCATAGAAAATCATTCGCTTTACGCCTTCCTGTTTAACCATAACGCAGCCATTTGTAAAACCGATAATGCTGTCCGATAAAAGTATCGGTTTTTTGCATTTCTCTCTATCTCTTATTTCCAAAATTTTTCTTACCAATTCATCAGCGTCCACTTTTTTGAAATATTCTTTATTCCCTTTCCTCTCCAATATTTCAGCATCATCATTATTTGACATAAGCCTTATGACCATTTCACTCAAAATAACACCTCCACTTTACTTCTTTTTATACTGTTTACCTGTTCTATAATGATGTGCCCTAATCTGTTATTATCTGATTCCCCATTTATGAGTTCATACAGATCCCAGTATTTTTCTGGTGATTTCCTTATTTGCTCGCCTGCGTTAATATGGCCTGAAAGTAAATCAAAGTCTGGTTCAAGGACATGTGAATCCTCTCCGTAATCAACTACGAAATTATAAAAGCAATTGCCAACACGAAGCAGCTGAATATCGTCCGCAACTACTTCTATTGCATCTGCCATAGCATCTGATGATGCTTTTAGCATCCAGATTTCTGCATAGTCACAATAGTCATATCCTATATCTTCATTTATTTCACCCCAATTATTGATATCAGTCTTTCTAAGCAATTCACATACTTTTTCTACTTTTTTCGGGTCGGGGTCACTATCGAAAATATACTCATATATGCTGTCACGGATATCTAACTCAAAGTTTGATCTATCGTTATTAAGAAAAAAACGTTCTACCATATGATGAACATCCGTAGTCCAGTACGAAAATCTACACTCCGGATCTATGCATGTGCATACTCTCATAATCATATCCATGCAATTCGATTCTGCAATATTGCTTGTGACATCATCCATATGCATGTTATATCCTGGCTTTGAAAACAGATAATCGCAATCCATTCCTGCAATAGTTTCACGATTCTTATATAATGATTCATAAATTCTTTCTATTTCAGAATCTGGATAGTATTCATATACAGCTTTTACATATCTGGCTACAGGTGACAGAATGCTATCATTTTTTATATCTGTAATGTATGACCTTAAATGGTTCAACATCTGTCAATCCCTCCATAATCTTTGCGCTTATAATACCGCTCACCAATTCAAGGACCTGTGTTGCCATCTTTAAATTCGTGATCATGTACTGACGATTCTCGGCTGCTAACTCCTGGCAGCTTTTATCATTTGGATGTCCGGTATCTTCCAATTTATACGACATGCCGCGTGTCTGACCGACGGTGTTTCCGGATGCTCGGATGCAGGTATATATATTTCCAGACCATTTTCCATTCGCGCTATCAATATATATCGCTTCGTCGAATGACGCGAACGACTTTTCCAACAATAACCTAGTACTGTCATTATCCACACATCCAATAATCACCGGTGTCAGATCTGGATATCTATCCGTCACTATGTTTTTTATCTCATCGGTACTCACATACCGGTCCATCACATCGCATAAGCAACCGTGAAATGCATTTATTTTTCCGGCAAGAGCGACTGCTTTATTCTCTCCAATGTCCTGTAGTTGATATGCTTGCCGCTTCATGTTTTTTTCTTCCACGATATCGCCGTCTATGATCATCATCTTACTTTCTGTTCCAAGTAGCAACTTAGGGATGTCCCTAGCGACGAGTGACCCTGTTCCTCCAACCCCTACAATAATAAACAGGAAATTCATGCAATCACCCTTTCTTGTACTGTTTTCCGTATGCTACGAGTACATTTTCTGCCGGTCGAAAATCAAATGATGTTTGTTCAGCAGAAAATGAAAAATATCCATGTTGCAGCATCAGCTTGCATATCTCTACAGCTGTATATTCCTGCCCGTCTTCAAAGATTCCGTTCAGATCCAGGTACTGATTTGCATATTGCAGTCGGAACGGATATTTATATTTGTTATTATCTGCTTTTTTTGCTGCAGGTTTCTTTTCTTTTTTTGTTTCACCGTTCTGCTTCGCAGCTGCTTTTATTGGCTTTTTATCTTGTTGTTTTGGCTTCTCCGTTTTATCTTTCTTCTGTTTTTTCTTCTGTTCTTCTATTGATCCAGCGACCAACATATCCATTAAGCTCATGCTTCTACCTCCGTATCCTTACTTACATATAACATTGCAATCTTATACACGTTCTCTTTTACATCATGTGTCACTACATTTGTTTTTGTAAAACCAATGATTCCATTTTCGGTACCGCGGATTACTTTTTTCAGCTTATCAGCATCCGCACACATGCATAACGCCTTCCCGTGATACTCCTGTACTTCTACCACAATATCAATTTCATGGTCTTCTTCTCCCGGATTCGGCAAACTTTTAACATGCAGGATGCCATCTTTCATTTGAAGTTTTACATGCTTTGTATATCCTCTTACCATATCGATTGCGTCCAGTAACTCTTGAATATTCAGCTTTAAAGTTACTAATGGCTTTTTATGCTCTGGTTTTGTTGGGTCATATAGTGCGGTTGTTATCAGAGATGTATAAAACATTCGATTTTCCATTGTAAATACCGCCACCCTTCCGTCTGTAGCAACTTCTGCATCCTCTTTCAGATATTGCAGGCTTTCTTTTGGTATATTGATCTTATCATTCATACCGGATGCTTTATATTTTATGTAAAATAATCCTCCATCCGTAGCGATGATACCCTCAGAAAACACTGTAACACCATTCATTTGCACTCTTATTTTGTCATATCCTATAAAATCTTTACTCTCCGCTATGTCTTCCGGCGTGACCGACAGGACCTTTATATCTCCCGTTTCTGGTTCTTCCACATGCACATCCACCATATCTGTCAAAATAAATTTTGCTCTAGTTGACTTAACGGTTATCTTTTTATTTTTTATCGTTAAATCAAATTCTCCCAGCTTAGCAATCGTTGCATAGTCCCGTTTTGATATTGTAAAATCCACATCTTCTGAGAGACCGGCAGCTCTGTATTTACAAATGAATCCCATTCCAGCTTTGTCTGTACTATGAATAATGATAATTTCTGCAGCTGCTATTGCTATTACACGGTTATACTCCATCGCATACCTGGTATCAAAAAAATCACTGGATAATCTCATATCTCCACCCCGCAATCCCTTGCTGATATCTGCCCGGCTGCAATCTTTGATCTTTTAGGTCTTACAATCAGTTCATAACCTACAGAATCCAGATATTTGATCATATCATCTGCTGGCATCATAGTTCCGGTATCCAGATACAACAATAACCCTTTATCTCCAGCATCATATTTTTTCAACAGTGTGCATACGTCATTATACTCACGTACAGTGATTCTTTCAGATGCCAGAAATGCATCCTTGAATGCTTGTTCCACTTCTTCCGGCATTTCTACAGTTCTGGCTAAATAGTTCACCATTTCTTGTTCGCACACGTGTGATTCTTCTAAGAATAAGTTCACACATTTTGTTATCTGCGATATGTCCATGTTGTGTTGCTTGATCAGCTTTCCTGCTTTTAAAAATTCTTTTTCTGTCATATCCTCTTCTCCTTCTAATCTTCAATTTCAATAATCACTCCGCAGCTATCTCCTGTCAGTTCTCCATTTTTCAGTCGGCACACGCGGCAATAAAAGCTGGAAATCGTTATACCTAAAAATGCAGCACACTCGTGGGAATTTCCAACCATTTGTAGATTGTCATCTTTGTCATACACTGCATATGTATGTACGTGCCTATCAATCTTCTTCATGCGCTATTATCACCGTCCTTTATCGGATCCCATTTGCGCAGCTGCGCATATATGTAGATGCCGGCATTTACTTGATTCACAAAGACTTGTGCATTCTTAAACACATAGCCTTTGTATTCATGACGCAGCATACGCTCAATCACAGTAAAGTCCTCTTTCATTGCTCTGGCATGCTTCCGCTTGAATGTGGAATGATTCTTTCGAATGGTCGGCTGTTTCAGGTTACCCCGGCTCGTATTCCACCTGCGCTTTCCGCGCGGCTTTTTAGTAATATAGTTTGCCATTCCTGTGACACCATCTTCATCATAATCAATCGGTCGTAGTTCGTTCCGCCTGCCTTTCTTCCATAGCCTGTTGAGTTCATCCATTGTCAAACCTCGATCTATTACAAAATGATGATGACAACGCACTTCGTCTTCTTGCCATTCTGTAACATACAGATACTTTGCTCTTGGCTTTCCCTGCTTCTTCAAACGTTCATTCACGCGCCGGAAGAAATTTCTGATATCTTTCAATGCTTCTTCCAATGATTCTGGCTCTATTGTATATGTAAAGGTTATCCAGTAACCTGTCATGAAGTTAGCATTCAGAAGACGTATCACATGCTTTCTGGCATTTTTATCATTGAGGTTTTGCATCTCCTCTTTTGTGGGCTTTCTCCTGCCTATCGGTATCTGGCTCCATCTCGTGAATTCCGGAAATATTTCCACTTCTAGCTGCGTGCCTGAATAGATTGACTTTGTAGCATATACACTTTTTATCTTCCCATTCCTTAAAGCACGTTCAATTTGTGATTCTGATAGCATGCTTGCTTGCATATCAAATGCTCGTTCATAGTCATAGTCGAGGTAACGCTGTTTCGGCGGTCTTCCTCGTTGTCTATTGTGTTTCTTCATGTATCTCTTCCTTTTCCGTCGTTTTGTTAATATCCATTTCAAGGCCGGTAAGGACTATTCAAAAACACCTTTATTTCCTTGCATTTTCGACACTTTATGGTAAAATAAAAGTAAGTTGAATAGTCAACTGCTCACTATTAAAAGAATGTTCTGCTTGGTAGGTTAAAACATTCTTTTTTTTATACTCTTCTGATTGCGGTGAGCATATCGTCGTACACCTTTATCCGGTGCTTGTATTTCATATTCTCATCGATTCTATAAGCCCCGACATAGTGCCTTTTATTTGTGATCAGCATGAAGATTGAATCGCTGCATAGAGCGACGCGTATGTCATTGCTCTTGTCTGCTTCCTGTATTTCCTGCAGCAGCTCCGTCTGCATCTGTTTTATCGTCTGCGGTGTATCGTCCTTTGCGTATCTCATTTCCTGTTTTGCTTCCTCGTATGCCTGCATGATGATATGCCGTAATATACGCGCATCATCTTCTGACGATTCTGCCAACCTTTCATCATTCAATATCATTCCATCGTCAAACTGAAATTCAAAGCAGTGAATCGCGCGTATTGTGTTCAGTTTCTCCTCATAGACAGTAACTCTTTCCTCTTTCAAAATTTTAATAAGATATGACTTTACACATTGATACAGATTTCCATTGACGATGCGCCGTTCCATATCATCGTAATCTTTGAAAAACATACGTAATGGCATCTTATTCCTCCTGCGCGTTTTCGCTCTTTATTTTGTATGCAATACAGTGCATAAATTGACTATTGGATAATTTTGTGCTGTATGGAGATATCCCTATTGTTTTCTGTATTTCTCCATGGTCTTGACTAATTGCTTTTTCTTTAACATATCGGATACATCTTTCCACTCTCGATGCTGTCGTACCAGCTATTTCCGCAATATCTGGATATAATTCTTTTGTCACAGATAAATGCCCGGTTTTTTTTGCTATAATCAGTGCCACTCCTTCTTTTATATATTCAAACCCTTTTAAATCAGGTGTTATTCCTATGTTTAATAACATCGTTGATATACGGTCCATTTTTCTTACCTCTTGCCATTCGTTTTTATGTGCACTATCGTGTTATAAGTTCCTAGGTTTTCTGCTACAGCTTCTGATTCACATAAAATATCAATATGGTTACCTGTGTAGTTACCAGTGTCCTGCGCCACATACTCTTTACCATTTATCAGCACACTTGTACCGTATGGTATGACCGCAGGATCAACACCAATGGTCACTCCGACTTCTGGGTCAGCTCCACTGGCTGTTGCCGATGTGATGTCCATGCCATAGTACGTTATTCTAAACTCACCGGGCAGAGCTGTTCATTTCGGTTGTGATTCTAGGTATGCGATTTCTTTGTTCTTTTTTTGTAACTCAGCATTCTGTTCTTTCACAGCCTGCCGGGTCATCTGCAGTTCTTCGTTTGCTACTCTGTTAAGCAGTTGCAGCTTTTCAACTTTCTGTTCACATTCAATTTTTATCAACAAAGTGCAAACTGATACTGTCAATATCAACGCTCCAGCTATGGATACTTTCCATATTTTCATTTCCAGTATTCCTTCGCTTTCCGGATAATGCTGCAGAATTTTGATACGGTGTTCATGTCTTCCATATCGACAAGAAAAGCAAGAAACTTTTTTTCTGTTTCATCTAATGCCAAGCCCTCTACGGCTTTTTTTATCAGCTCGCGTTTAGCCATGCGGCTTTCTGCAATGATGGGTTCATTTGCTGTCATGTTTACTCCTCCTTATGCAACGCCATATTTGATTGCCAGTTCTTTTACGATTGCTGTGTATATTTCCACTAGCTTCTTGTCTTCTGCGATGATATCAAGATAATTCAACTTGTCTCGCTTGGACTTACAGACACCTTCATCCGCCATGCGTCGGCGTTTGTTTGTCAAGCGCTGTTTCAGACTACATGCACCTCTGGATTCCAGCAGTTTGTATGCTTCGCTGTGTACTTCCCGGAAAGCCTCATGGTCTCCGCAGATGTTTCCAATCTTGCGCATGACCTTTTCTGTATCATCTCTCCATGCTCTGGTATCTATGGCAACAACATTGCGGATACCCTGTATTTGTGTTTCTACGGAATCAAGTTGCTTCTGCTGTTTTTTCTGATTCAGTTCGATTTGTATCATCAAACGCAGGTCTGGTGACAGGTCCTGTATACCTATTGCACTTTCTTTCGCTTTATTTTCAATAGAAACGAAATAACTTCTTGCTTCCTCACCTTTTTCATTCTTTGCAGTCATAGATAACTTTTTTGCGAAATCAGCTGTAAGTTTGTAATCGTCAGCAAAATTACCTCTTCCTTCACTCGTTATCTGATACGAGTAAAAATCTTCGCCTCTGATTGCAAATTCATTTTCAGTAATATTCCGTTTCAACCATTTTGAATAATTGCTTTGGTTGAGTTCTAAAAATTCATACAGTTTTCTTGCAGTCGTCATTCCATCCTTGTCCACACCCAACGCTATCTCAATCGGTGTCTGATTCGTCGTGTTCATTAACTTGTTCATTTCATATTTCTCCTGCATTTTTCTTGCTGTTTCCATTTAACCCTCTTAAGAAGAAGATTACATATCCCAGCCTTTCATCGTCCTCTATATCGTCAATTAAACTATAGAGCAAGTCCCTTACGCTAAAGTCACTTTTCTCTGGTTGAGCGTGTATGGTTCGCATCGCAAGATTGAATATTCTATCCAATCCGTCTTTGTCATAAATTTCATAGATACATTTACGAATATGTTTCCTATATTGTCCGACGCTCATTTTTAAATTCTGATTTTCGACACTCCCTACACTTGAAAATCTATTAAATGATGATTCACTTTTACACCATTTTTTTTCTGCATAATCATAGATTCGTTTCAAATCTTTCTCATCTTCGATACCAGCAATAAAGTGTTCAATTTTTTCGCGATAATATTCTTTGTCCATCCTGTCACTCTCCTTTCTCACTACACCACAGTCTTTTTCAACTTCGGTTTTCTTTTCTTAAAATAATCTTCATAGCAGCTTAATGGTATGACATTTTTGCGTGGCAATTCCTCATCGCGGATTTCATACTTTTCCTTGATTTTTTTTATAATGTCACACGCTGTCTTTGCACAGCATCCACGCATCTCTCTGATATCCTTGTTCTGGATATAGATTTCAAGATCTACCGATTCCTGCCATGCTTCCAATTCTTTACGCATAACAAATTTCCCTCCTTGTTTAAGTTATCTATTTTTTTCTACTTCGCACAAGAACTTTCCATTCATATCCCAATACTGCAATACCTGTCCACATGGGTTCTCAGGTATTCCTTCACCTCTCAGTACCTCTATAACAATAACTTTTTCAACATTCACAGCATTTACTCGTCTACATCTGCATTCATTACCATAGGTTTCCATGAGGACCTTATCTATATATTCCATATGGTTTGCGCCTCCTTTCCTTAAACTGCCGGAGACTGAAATCCGTTATTGATATTTACGCCAAGAGTTAACCCTTTAAAGAAAATATTGAGGTCATGGCTAATATTCGGATTCCGTTTCTTTGCTTCATAAAGCATTTCAGCCAATTCATAGATTTCTTTCTGGTCTTTGCGCATTTCTTCTGCTGTCATGTAATCACTCCTGGTATATTTAAGTTACTCATATAATGAGTAATAAATTTAATATACCAGTTCTCCTTTCCACCTGAATTATTTGGTATCACTTCAGGTTGTGATAAAATGTGTAATTGTGAATGTGGAT